>CALNZF010000056.1:0-5684 GCA_942490965.1 uncultured Nitrosopumilaceae archaeon
GCAATTGTGATTCTAGGTATGTTTCCATTAGCTGATGCCCATACTGCCAAAGTTGTTGGTGATTTTAAAATTGATATTGGATGGGAAACTGAACCTCCAGTGTACGGTGTTGATAATGCTATAGTGATCACTGTATCTGTTGCTGATGAATCAGATAAGCTTCTTTATGACATGATATTTTTTAATAAAATTGATGACTCTGGTGATGAAACAACAGAACAACATATTTTGGGATTGACCGATACTCTTGAATCTTATATCTTGATTGGGGGTTCTAAAACTATGTTGATTTTAGAAGAAAATTCTGAAAAATTTGGAGTGTACAGTGCAAAATACACTCCTACAGAAATTGGGATTCCGGCAGTTCATCTGTCAGGTGTAATTAAGAATGTGGAATTTGAATTGACATCTAAAATTGAAAAAATAGAGAATTATTCTGATTTACATAAAATTCCAGAATGGATTAAAAATAATGCGGAGTGGTGGGCAGCAGGTTCAATAGATGATGATTCATTTGTACAAGGAATACAATTTTTGATCAAAGAAGACGTATTACAAATTCCTTCAACAGAACAAAATAAAAATTCTGGCCCAAATGAAATTCCAGAATGGATTAAAAATAATGCGGAGTGGTGGGCAGCAGGTTCAATAGATGATGATTCATTCATTCAAGGAATGCAATATTTAGTTAGTCGCGGAATTATTCAAATTAATTAATTCTGGATTGGCCAAGTTAACCCTGTTAATTTTTGTAAACCTAGTAAACCAAGTTGTTTTAAGTTAATTTGCATGTATACAACTGTAAACAAATGTCTCGAACTGTTTCTGCTCGTATACCAACTAAACTACATGAGGAATTAAGAGAGCGATGTAATCTTGTCGGGGAGTCGATCAATGATTTTGTAACTGCTTGTATTGAAATGGGTCTTCACAACTCATGTGAGTTTAACTTTGGTGATGAATTGATAGATGAAATTGACGAAAAAAAGCCAACTTCTTAAAATCTATTTCTAATTTGGGTACTGTTACCTTGATGGTTGATCCTTTATCCTGTTACCTCTCGGTTGATGGAATTTGCCTTTCTTTGGCTACAATCATAGCGTTACTTTGTATTCCATTTGGTTTTGCGGGTGGTGTGTTATTTTCAATTTCATTTCTGATTCCAAATAAATCTCAAAATACGAATAATCCCAAAAATAGCAAAAATAACGGCAGTAATCAAAACCACTAAAATAAATTGATGGTCTTGCATGTAAACTCCAAGAAGTATCAAACAATATCCTATTCCAATAACAACTATTGCTGATAAGATGAAATTAATGATTTTTTTAATCATGAGTTTTGCAAATATGTATAATATGAAAACATGAGAAACAAAATCAATCCAAATAATATTCCTATGGTTATGGCTATCCTTCTATCCAATTTCTTTTTGGCTAGTTTGTAAACACCAAATCCAATACCACCAAAAACCATCACATACACTGCTAATGCACCCAATAAAGTAGGAAAAATCAATATCAAAGCCAAAAGGGCTACAAGTCCAGCACCTATCAAATACATTACAATAATTCTATTCTTTTTTTCCACAGACTATTTTTCACAAAAGAAGAAAGTAATAACTCTGTTCACATATGATTTATTGATGTTAAAAGTCACGGCTTAGTTGTCTGATATGACTAGGATCATCCTTAGTTGCCTTTCTTACTATTTCTTCTAGTTTCTCAATATGAGAATCCCTGCAAATATTATTGCAAAATTTCTCTCCATTTCCGTTAAAGGATTTTCCACAACCACGACAAACTATTTTCATTTTTTTCTAATATTACTTAGAATTAGACAACATAAGGACTAGGCTGTATTTTTTACACAATACAGTAAAATTATTTAGAATATTTCCAAGTTTGAAATTTATCAAATTAAATAATCGATAACCATTAGGGTTATCTTAAAACCCAAACGAGTGAATCTCTTTACTTTTTCTTTGCGTTCTGGATTACTGTTATCCATTTGTTCTCTCCGTTGATTTCTATCCCGCAGGCTTCGGTAGGGGTTTTATTCTCCAAACAGTAAAATTTTAATGCATTTCCAGCATAACCAATTCTGAATTACTGCGCTTTCATTATTGCACTTTGAACACTTGTTCATAATTCTTCTAACATTTTATTTAATTGCTTAATTGTTTCAGAATTTGCTTCTTCCTTTGATTCTTCAATCATCTCTTTAATCTCATTTTTTAGCTTGATGTCTCTTAACATCTGCTTTGATTTTGTCCCTGTGGGAATAGTCCAATCTTGTTCTCGCTGAACCCATGAAATAGTACTATTCCAGTCTGCGATTTCCTCATTTGACATCAATTTGGATAATTTCTTCAAATCAGGCATTTTGCCACCAAAACATTCAGCATACATTTTCTCATACATTAGATATTTTGTAGATGCTAAACTTAACATCATTTTTTGCATAACTTCATCTTGAGCTTCTAACTTTTCTTTTAGTTCTGACTTGTTTGTCTCGTTGATAATCCTGATCTCTTCGTTCTTTTCAGCCTCAATTTTTTCTGATTTATCTAAAGTTAAAGTTGGAATTGCTCTTTTGAATTGTGCATAAAGCTGTTCATCTGACACTCCGTTAAAGTATGCTTTTGAATTTCCTGAAAAATGTCCTTGCATATAATCAATGAATCTTTGCTGTAAATCACAAGAGGCTAAAGTAATTTCAAAACGCTTTCTGAAAGCATGGTTTTGTGATTTTCCTCTTTTTGATTTTCTACCATTATCAATTGATAGTTTTGCTTGTTTCCTTACATTTCTTACAATGTCTTGAGATGATGTAGATGTTAATGGAGTAAGATTGTTTTTTCTTGTGAATAACACTGAATCGAGATTTCTCTCAATTCTTTGTTCAAGATATCTTTTCAATGATGCATATGCTTCTGGTGTAAGACATGTTCTGTATTCTTCAGTGCTATCACGATATGCTGTAACAACTGCCCCGTCTTCAATTTCTTTAACGTCTTCAATTTTTATTTCTGGTGTAGATCCAACTCTAACTCCTGTAGATGCAAGAAAATGAATAAACGCCTTGTTTCTTAGACTTGTTGTAGCACCAAGTAATTCCCTAATGTCTTCATCTGTATATGGTAATTGATTTGAAGTGGGAATTTTTGAAGGATATAGGTTCTTGATGGTTTTCCAACTAAACTCAATCTCATTCATCTCTAAAAATGACTGAATTGGAGTCATTATGGCATTATACGAATTTGGACTTGGAATGCCTGTTTTTCTGGTAAGTTCTTTTTTGTGAATCACATAATCTTTGATAATCTGTTTAATCTTGCTTGGTTCTAGTTTTATGATGCTCTCGTAATCCTCATGTGCATATTCAAAGAATTTTTCTAACCAAATCCTGTATACTTTTTTGGTGGCTTCAGTCTTTAGTGACTCGTAGAATATCTGGGATGGTGTAGCCATATGCTGTATTTTGCCAAGTGTATCTATTAAGAGGAGTAGGATCCTACTTTTACAGTTATTAAAGGGGATTTTTCTAATCTCGATATGCCTAGCTATCAAGACCAAACGTGGATCAGACTATGGAAAGAAAATTCCCCTGAAATACGTGAGCGTATAATCAAATGGCGTAAAGAATCCGCAGTCACGCGTATTGACAAGCCAAGTAGAATACAGAGGGCTAGAAGATTAGGCTACAAAGCAAAACAAGGCATCATTGTTGTTAGAATGAGGGTCGGTACTGGTGGTATGAGAAAACAAAGACCTACTGGTGGTAGAAGACCAAAACATCTTGGTGTTACAAGAATCAAAGCTGATGATGATATGAAGACTGTTGCAGACAGAAGAGTTGTTCAAAGATACCCAAACATGAAACTATTAGGATCTTATTTTGTCTATAAAGACGGCAAACATTACTGGTTTGAAGTAATTTTAGCAGATCCAGATCATCCTCGAATTGCTCAGGATAAAGAATTAATCAAAAGAATTCCTAAAACTGCATAAATTGAAAACATTATTTCTGTTATCGCTTGCATTACTTTTTGTTGTAACGCCTGTCTATGGCGATTTATTATCTGATGCGACTGGACTAGTCAACAGATTGGATGTTCAAACCGGCGGGCATACATTTGAAGTGCAAACTACTGCAAATTTTGATATCCCTAATTTTGAATTTGATAAAGACGAGAAAAAATTAACTCTCCACATTACAAGTGGATTGAAGAATAATTTGGGTGAGGTGATTCTTCCCAAGAATCTTTTGGGGGGAAATCTGACATTCTATCTAAATGACCAGGAATATTTTCCTCAAATAAAAACAAATGACAGAATCTCTTTTGTGACGTTGAATTTCACTGGGTCTGGAGATAACAAACTGGATATTGTTGGAACCACTTATCTTTCAGGCTTGACTGAAATAACTCCAACTCCCACTGCAACACCTGATGTGATTATTTCAGAGTCTTATGATGACCTAACCTATGTGGCAATAATTGTGGCGATTTTAATTATTGTTGGTGTGATTGTCGTCATACTTAGGAAAAGAAAATAAAAATATGAAAAATTTCTATCACTGGCATAGTTATGGATAATGCAAAAATTGCTCTTGCAAGCGGATTTGTGATTGTTACGTTATTGTCTGTTCTACTTTTATTGATTAAATAACTTAATCCTCATTGAGCAATTTCTGAATCATTGAATCTGCATGACCTGTTTGCCCAAATGAGACATCCCTGAGAATTCCTTTTCTATCCACTATTATCATAGATGGCGTCCCTTGCAAGGCAAATTTCTCAAACGTTTCGGCTGAATACTCTTTGGATTTCATATAACTTTTCACTCGCTCAATAATCTGATTTTTGTATTCTTCTGGCTGTGTGTCAAATTCTGGAATTTGCGGATAAATAAACTCCATAATTTTTTCCTGGCTGATCTCCCCTGAAGTTTTTGTTAGATTATCCATTGCTAGTGGAAATGGAATTTTAAACGAAAGTTTGTTTCCCTCTTTTAATTGCCCGTATGATGAAAGTGCATCTCTGGTTTCTCCGATTACCTCGCCTGTTTCAGCAAGCATCTTCAAATTATCTAATGTATTTTTATCAAAATCCTCAAAAGCAGTGGCCAAACCTATGACTCGAACTCCTTCGTCTTTGTATTTGTTGTAAATTTCAATTGCTTCAGGAATTGCATGCATGAAACATCCAGGACAGTTTACTTGAAAGACTTCTAGCAGTACGACATGATCTTTTTCCTGGTCAAAATTTGTCGGAGCTCCCTGTACCCACTCTGATACTCCGAAATTTGGTGCCTTTTCACCTATTTTTACACTCATGTCCAATTATTGCATTTTTTCCATTAAATAGATATCTCAACTAATTTTTGATCTTTTCCCAAGTAACCTAATATATGACACAATTTTTTTAAAAATAAAATGTCTGTAGTTACTGAAGATAGATTGGCACTTTTTGCAGAAATGGAATCAAAATATGAACAAAAAGATACTGAATACTTTGTTTCCCTTTTGGATCATCCCGACTATGTAGTGCGAACAAGGGTTGCTTGCATTTTAGTTGATTTTGGAGGAGAAGATAAAGTTGCACACATTGCCAATGTTTTAAAAAATGATGACAATGAACTAGTTCGCCATGAAGCCGCTTTTGCATTAGGACAAATGTC
>CALNZF010000057.1:0-8532 GCA_942490965.1 uncultured Nitrosopumilaceae archaeon
CTTGGATTCACTATGGTCTTACAAGTAATGATTTAGTTGATACGAGTAATTCGATGCAGATGAGAGATGCATTACAAATTATCGAACCAAAAGTTGCAAAGATGGCATCAATTCTTGCGAAAAAAGCGGTAAAACATTCAAAGATTCCAGCAGTTGGTAGAACCCATGGTCAGCATGCAAGTATCATTTCATTTGGATTAAAATTTGCAAATTGGGCAGCAGAGATGGCAAAACATGTAGAACGAATTGAGGAGATTAAGAAAAGAATTTTGATTTGCAAGACACTAGGAGTTGTCGGTACAGGCTCACTAATGGGTGCAAAATCACTTGAAGTGCAAAGGAGTAATTGCAAAGCGATTAAAGTTATTCCCAGCAGAAGTTACAACGCAAGTTGTCCCCAGAGAGAGATATGCTGAATATGTATTTGAGTTGGCATTAATTGGTGCAACACTAGAAAAAATTGCAATAGAGATTAGAAATTTACAAAGAACCGAAATTGGGGAAGTTGCAGAGCAGTTCAAGAAAGGACAGATGGGAAGCAGTGCAGTTCCAGTAAAAAGAAATCCAATTAAAAGTGAACGTGTATCATCATTATCAAAATTAGTTAGAAGTCAAGTTGCAGTTGCATTTGAAAATATTCCATTATGGCATGAGCGAGATCTTTCAAATTCTGCAAATGAGCGATTTATTCTTCCAACTGTATCCATCCTAGTTGATGAGATGTTAGAGACTATGACCAGAATTATTTCAAATTTGATGGTAAATGAAAAAAGAATTGTAGATAATCTATACATTACAAAAGGACAAATCTTTGCAGAGTTTGTTTTAGAAGCCCTAATCAAAAAAGGTATTCCAAGATTTGTCGCATACAGAGATGTTCAAAGAGTTGCATTTGAGGCAAATGACAAGGGAATGTTATACAAGGATGCAATCAAAAACGACAAAGCATTTTCCTCAAAGTTAACAGACAAAGAAATTGATGGAATTTTCTCACCAGAGAAACATTTGGGTGCATCACCTGCAATTATTAGTAACGTAGAGAAATCAGTAAAAAAAACAGTTCAAAAATTTCTCTAATTAATGAATTTATTCCGAATTATTATCAATGTAAATTGCTTTTAAGATGTCAGTTTTACTGACAACTCCACCTAATTTACCATTAATTCTAACCCCAACTCCATTGATTCTATTTTGAACCATTGTATCGCATGCAACAATAAGATCATCTTCGAAGTCTACAGATTTAAAATTTTTAGTCATTACATCTTTGGCCTTTATTGTATTTCCAAAACCAGAATCTGAAAGAAAACCCTTTCTTGTAAAAACTATAGATATTGACTGATCAGAATTATCCAGTACAGCATCAGAGTTACCTTGTTCTAATGCAATATGAAATAAATCACGAAATGTCATAATTCCTTCAGGATCATTATTTTCATTTTTTAAGAAAACCCTAGAAATCTTTTCATTAATCATTTTAGACACTACATCACTAAGGAAATGATCAGTATTCATAGAAAGATAAGAAATGGTCATAACATCACCAACTTTGTGCTTTCCAGCATGAGTTTGAGCATAATGTTTGACAATATCCGTTTTTGTTATAATTCCAATTAGTTCATCTTTGTTTGAAGTGACACCTAGTGAACCAATTTGTTTGTCCAACATTATCTCCACACAGGTTTTGAGATCTACAGAATCAAGTACAGATATAATCGGATTCATTATTTGAGATGCAGGGATATCATCAAGATTCTTTTCAGTTTCATCATTTAATAAAAACAAGCCAATGTCTTTTTCAGTGATTATTCCAATAGGTGAATTTTCATCAGTAACAATTAATCTACTAATATTATGTTTTAAAAATTCAGAAATTACATGTGACAAAGACAAATTTTTGTCAGTACTGATAGGTTTTTTTAATATGGAATTTAATTCTGGCAATAATATCACCAAATCATTTGATTAGATATACAGGAATCTTTGATTTTTGAAGGACATAATTTGAAACACTTCCAATCATGTCACCTGAGGCTGAACCAGAGCCAGTTGAACTCATAACAATGTGATCAAATTTTCCAGATTTTGCCAAATGTAATGTAACATGACTAGGAGAACCTCTTAATAGCTTTGGAAAAAATTTTACATTCTTGTTTCCTGCACGTTTAGATGCTTTTTTTAGAACAATCTCCCCATCTTCTTTAATTTGTTTATCAAATGCCTTTGTTCTTGGACCACCTTCTAAAACATGTGGAATTACATGTAGACATGTTACTTGTCCGTGTGTAAATCCAGCAAGGGTTATTGCCCTATCTAATGCTTGAAAAGATTTTTTTGAACCATCAACTGGTACTAGAATTCTATTAAGATCCATAATGAAAATCATTAATCAGCTAATATTAAGATTGGAATTGATTCTCAATACAGGAGTTGATCATCTAATATTATCTATGAAATGGATATTATGATTACCTGTAGAAGAAATGAAAAATCCATTCAGTAAAAAAAATAATTGCATTCAATGTGAAGCAAAATTTTCAAATCATGAAGATTTAGTTGTTCACGTAAGGCACGAGCATCACAAAACCATAGTGAAATGTCAGAAATGCGGAAGAGAATTCATACATGAAAAAGACAGATTACATCATGCAAGAAAAGAACACGAAGAAGAAATGAGAGAGAGATCCAACAGGAAATCATATCCTGATGAATATAAGACTCAAAACAGGGTAGATAGATTCAGAGCAAGGTTTAGTGACAAACTCTAAACTCACAAAGGTTGGAATCTTTTTGAGGATAAAAATAGAACACTCATCGGGTTTTTAACAAAGACTTGTGGATTTTGGTCCCATACTGCAATGCCTTTTTTCTTTTTGTGCAGGATAATTCAGGAACATTAACTTCACTTGCTAATTTACGAATAATGTGCTTACGATACAAGTCTTCAGAATTATGAATTTTTTCAGACATAGGGATAGTTTTTGCATATTCAATAAATTTTGGTGATAGCAGTGGTTGAAGTATTTTTACTCCAAATTCAGATGCAACTAAATTTACAGCCTTCATCATTTTTAGTTCGTTATCTAATTTAGCAGCCATCACTTCGTTGATTTGTGATTCCCCTCCAGAAAATGCTTCTCGATATGCATTATAACCACAAAATAATTCATCAATTCCATTTGCAGTAACTACAGTGTTAAGACCTAAGCTGTTTGCCAGTTTGGAAACGTAGTAAAATGCAATACAGTTTTCATTCCAAGAAAGATTTTCGGTCTGTATCGTTTGGTTAATTTTTGAAGAAAGTGCAGGAAATGTATCAGAATCAATTTCCAGAACATGATGTGGATATTTTAGATATTCATTAACTTCTTTAGCAAATAAGATATCATGGGATTCTTGAAATCCAATTGTTAATAATGTGATATCATAATTCATGTCTGAGCAGATTTTTGAAATTAATGTACTGTCAACACCGCCAGAAAAAGCAATTCCAATTTTTTTTTCTTTAACAGTTTCAAAAATAGAATTCTTAATATTCTCAAATAATATTTGGTTTATCTCATCCATCATCTCTCATATCTTAGATTCTTCAAAAGGGTAATGAATCAATCTTTTAATTTAACTTTATTTCTAATACATCATGATACGATTATCACAAATAGATATTGATGAGCATCTAAAGAATTTACCAGGCTGGAGTGTTGTGAACGAAAAACTTCACAAAGAATTTCAATTTGAGAGCTTCAACCAAGCCTTTGGTTTTATGACTAGGGCGGCCATGGAAATTGAAAAAATGAATCATCATCCAGAGTGGTTTAACGTATACAATAGAATCAGCATTGAATTAACAACTCATGATGCAGGAGGCATTACGAAAAATGATGTCAATCTGGCTAAAATTCTAAATTCCCTGACATAGTTCAAGATGAAGAATTTTAGGTATAATCATTACAGAATTTATATTATATCCAAAGTCAGTTGACTTCACATGGCTTCAAGTCCTACAATTTTAGATTCAGATTTCAGATATATCGACAAGAAAGGAAACTTGTTAAAAACTAGAACTGAATTGACAGTGGCACAGATGCTTACTTTTCTTGAGCAAGAATATGAATACAATCACAAAATAACATTAAAGAGCGGAAATGAGGTTTTAGTGGATTTTAAAACAGAGAAAGGATTGATTGAAGTTATTGATACAGATGAAGATATTGAAAAGTACAAGCAAATCAAAGAAGATTTTCCTCAAGACAAAGTGATGGCAATAGGACATGCAAAATATGTCGCACAGATTAAAGAATTACAAGATGTTGTGTTTTATGATAAAACCCCACAAACAGGTTCTATATTTTTAGAAGATGCATCATTCTCATATGATTATGCACACATACTTCCACTAGTTGAAAAATGTTCAATTTTGCATGGACATACGTCTTCTGTAATGGTTGAACTTGTTGGACAAATGAAAGACAATCTTCTTTTAGATTTTGGAGAAGCAAAAAAAATAATCAAAGAAGTTGTAAATGTATTTGATCATAAATTTTTCATCAATAGAAAATATCTAAAGAAAGAAGATGATTCACATTATCAAATTCAATTTGAAGGCCCAAAAGGAATGTTTGAATTGCAAGTTCCAAAAAATACAACATATCTATTAGAAGGTGAAGCTACTGTAGAGAATCTTTCAAGTGAAATTATCAAACTATTAGTGCCAAAAATGCCATCAAATGTAGAAGCAGTAGGGGTTTACATCTATGAAGGTTACAATAAAGGATCTCATATTATTTCAAATATTTCAAGATAGTGAAAAATGGAACCTAAAATATCAGAGAAAGCATGGAACCCAGAATTAGAAAAAGAAATTCTAAAACAATGGGATGAAGAAAAAATTTATGATTTTATACCACAAGAAGACAACTACACAATAGATACACCTCCACCATATCCATCGGGTAGACCTTGGCATATTGGTGCCGCAGCACATTATTCACAAATCGACATGATTGCAAGAACTGCAAGAATGGCAGGCAAAAATGTCTATTTCCCAATAGGAATTGACAGAAATGGACTTCCAGTGGAACTCTACACCGAGAAAAAACACAAAATCAGAATGAGAGAAACAGAAAGAGGTGAATTTCTAAATCTATGTAGAGAAGCACTAGATGATTTGGAAGATGAAATGATTCTCATTATGAAAAATCTAGGTCTCAGCGGAGATTTTGCAAATTATTACAGAACAGATTCAGAGGAATATAGGACACTTACTCAATCAACATTCATTAATTTATGGAAAAAAGGACAAGTGTATCTTGCAAACAGACCAAATAATTATGATTGGGTATCAGGTACAACTATAGCAGATGCTGAAATAGTCTATGAAGATTTATCCACAAAACTAGTTTACATGAAATTTAAAATTAAAGATACAGACAAGGAAATAATTATTGCAAGTACAAGACCTGAACTACTTTGTGCATGTAAAACCATCATCGTAAATCCTGAAGATGAAAGATATACACAAGATATTGGAAAAAAGGTGATAGTTCCAATTACTAATGCAGAGGTAGAATTAAGAACACATCATTCTGCTCAACAAGAATTTGGTTCAGGAGCTGTAATGGTGTGTAGCTATGGTGATCAAAACGATGTTGCATTATTTAGAGAATTGGAATTAGAAGAAATTGTTGCAATAGGATTAGATGGAAGAATGACTAAAGTTGCAGGTGAATATGCAGGACTAAAACCGAAACAGGCAAGAACAAAGATTATAGAAGACTTGGAAACTAAGGGATTTTTAGAAAAAACTGAAGATATTGTTCACAGAACGCCAGTTTCAGAAAGAAGCAAAACTCCAATTGAAATTATTCCAATGGAGGAATATTATCTAAAACAAAAAGAGGCAGTACCAAAAATCAAAAGTTTAGGACAAGAAATCACATTTCACCCACCAATGCATAAGCAAATTCTAATGAATTGGCTAGAATCTATCAATATTGACTGGCCAATTTCAAGAAGAAGATATTATGGTACTGAAATCCCAATATGGCATTGTAAAAAATGCTCAGAACCACATGTTCCTGAGCCTGGAAAATACTATAAACCTTGGAATGAAAAATGCCCTATTGGTAATTGTACTAAATGTGATTCCACAGAATTTGTTGGGGAAGAACGAACCTTTGACACATGGATGGATTCTAGTGTATCCCCACTTTTCATTAGTAAATTTAACAGAGATGATGAATTTTTCAAAAAAGTATATCCTGCATCAATCAGACCTCAAGCAAAAGATATTGTTAGAACATGGTTATACTATACACTTCTTAGATGTGAACAGCTAACAGGAGAAAAACCATGGTCTGAAGCTTGGATTATGGGTTATGGTTTAGATGAAAATGGAATGAAAATGAGTAAGAGTAAAGGAAATGCAATAGATCCTCTACCCGTAATTGAGAAATTAGGTGCAGATACTTTTAGATTTTGGAGTGCAAGTGAGATTAATCATGGATATGATTTTAGATGTAATGAACAAAAAATTGAATCAACAAAGAAATTTCTCAGTAAATTATGGAATGTGTCAAGATTTTTGTCTAGTTTTCCAGTGATTGAATCAGGAAAACTTTCAGCATCAGATAAATGGATTTTATCAGAGCTAGACAAGTTAGTCAAAGAATGTAAAAGAGGGTATAAAGAATATAATTTTTTCATTCCAGCAATTGCAATTAGAGAATTTACATGGAATGTGTTTGCTGCTCATTATATTGAAATGGTAAAAGGAAGAGCCTATGGAATTGATTTCTCAGATGAGGAACGAGACGGGGCAATTTTTACACTGCATAAAACATTATCAACAATTTTAAAACTATTAGCACCAATTACTCCATTTATCACAGAATATCTTTGGAAAGAATTGTATTCAAAAGATAGTATTCATAAAGAAAAACAAGTTGAATCTGAAAATATTGAAGAACAAAGTGATTTTACAAAGGAAATTTCAGAATTTAACTCAAAAGTATGGAATGAGAAAAAATCTCAAAATCTTTCATTAAAAGATTCAATCAAAATAGAAATCCCCAAATCCCTAGAACCATTCAAAAAAGATTTGAAATCTATGCATAACTTGTTAGATTGAGCCTAATTATACCTGTAAAATACCATTTGTAATCAAATATTGGATTCCTTGAATGAATGCAGTATCATCTATTTGTCCATCTGCCCACCAACCAGCATTGTTTTTAATCCAAGATGGAATTTCATTTCCAGATGATTCACCAGATGTTGTTTGAGGAATATCCATTATTCCCTCAGTGATCAAATATTGGATTCCTTGAATGAATGCAGTATCATCTATTTGTCCATCTGCCCACCAACCAGCATTGTTTTTAATCCAAGATGGAATTTCAGATTCTGGAGAAAAAGGATTGAGTGCATCAGTTCCAATAATATCAATAACAGAATCACCACCAAAAAACGGAATTACAAGAGTTCTGTATTCAGGTGTGGAATCTGTTTCTGCATAATCTGTTTCAAATCCATCAACCAAAATAAAAAACTCATCATCAAATGTGTCAAATTTTGCATCCAACAGTGATCTTGGTATTGTAATTTCAACTGTTCCATCAGATAAAGTATCCATTGTAAGAATTAATTCAACAAAATCAGGATCTAAGAAAATTGTATCAAGAACACCATTTTCAATATTATAATCAATATCAAAGGAATCAACAGTAACTGTTCCAACATCACCATATGAAAATGGAAATGATGTAAAAAGAAGGAAAGGTAATAACAAACTCAAAAAATTAAATGAGTTTTTTTGGAACAATGTTAATTCCCACTTAAACCAACATCTTCAGATAACTCAACAGAAATTTCATTCCCGTCGGTGTCATCTGTGGTGTCATCCGGAATGGAAACAGTTTTTGTTAATGTGCCAGTACCGTCTAGAAACCACAAAGGAGATAGTTTGCTTTGAGGTCCCAATACGGAGACTTCGGATTTTTCAATTTGATCAATAGGAATATCAGCAGCTAAGAAAATTTTGAGCGTAGAATGGAATTCTTTAGTAAAATCATCTTCTAAAAATGCAATAATTACAAGTGAGTCCTTTGCCCCAGAGTCTCCTGATGAAGTAGTTCTTGCTTTTCCATATCCGCATGCATAAGGAATAGTACCAACAGAAATAGAACAGGACTCTAATTCTAATTTAAGATTTGACTTACTACTATCATATGTTGTAAATGTCATCTTACCACGCAAGGATGTTGTTTCAGATTTATCACTAATTGCAGATGCTGAAACGGAATCAAGCACTAATTCATACGTGTTTACAGTTTTAGAAGAACCAATTTTTTTACCCATATAATCTCCATTATCAATTTTTTCCAGAATGTTTTGTGTTCTAGAATCTAGATTTTCAGATTTTGCCTTTAGTCTCTCTTGTATTTTTTCAGATTTTTGTTCTTTTCTTTCTTCAGATTTTTTTAATGTTTGTAAATTTTTTTCAGATAGTTCATCGATCTTTTTTTGATATTT
>CALNZF010000058.1:0-17718 GCA_942490965.1 uncultured Nitrosopumilaceae archaeon
AAATTTTCAAAAGAAGCCACATTCAATTCAATCAAAAATGCAAAAAAAGTAGGCAAAGGAATCAGGATAACAAATATTCAAAATCAAGATAGAATTAATGTAGAATTATCTCAAGCCATTAAAAAATTTACGGAAATTGAAAATATCTATAAAAATATCCCTGAATGTCAAACGAATTTTGTGTATTCTAAACAAAATCCAAAATCAACAAAAGATATTCTAGGAATATCTGGAAGAATAGTAAAATCAGGAGAAAAAGTGATTGTTGCAGGTAACCTAGAATACGGAGGATCAAAACATGTTGCAACGGCATTACTAACGGTGAATAAAAAATTTCCAAAAATTAAATCTGCAATTAATTTAAAATATCAAATGGCAAGCATATTAAAAATTAAAAAATCAAAATTTACAATATCTAGTTACGATAGAATTCAAGAGCCAAGCAATGTAAAAAACAAAGGCTCAACAGTACAGTGGGGAATTAAAAATGCCATAAAAAATTTAAAAATTCCACCAGATGTAATTTTTCACAAAGGGGATTTTGGAAAAGAGCCAATGATTATAATTTTTGGAGATACACCAAAAAGTATTTTGAATAAATTGTTAAAAATTGTATGAGACAAGTCTAGTCTAAAACCATCCTTGAACATAAATAGTCATATCCCAAATAAGATTTGTGAAGGCAGTAATTTTAGCTGGAGGGCTAGGGACCAGATTACTTCCATTGACAAAAAAAACTCCAAAACCAATGTTACTGTTAGGTGAAAAACCAATTCTGGAACATCTTGTTGATTGGACAAAGAAAAACGGAGTAAAGTCTATTGTATTATGTGTCAGCCATCTAAGAAAAACAATAGAAGATTATTTTGAAGATGGAAAAAAATTTGGGGTAAATATAGAATATGCAATTTCAAATAAACCATTGGCAACTGCAGGTCAACTTAAAACTGCAGAAGGATTTATCGAAGATACTTTTGTTTGCATGTACGGGGATTCAATTTTTGATTTTAGTCTTAGAAATATGATTAAACAGCATAATGCAAAAAAAGCATTTGTTACAATGGGCCTAAATGAATACAAAACAAATTTGGCATATGGAGTGATAGAGACTTCAAAAACAGGCAAAGTTGTAAGTTGGAATGAAAAACCAGAGATCAAAGCCAATGTAAACATGGGCTGTTATGTAATGGAACCAGATATTTTCAGTTTAATTCCAAAAAATAAACCCTACGGGATGGATGATGTC
This sequence comes from uncultured Nitrosopumilaceae archaeon, assembly GCA_942490965.1. Lineage (GTDB taxonomy): Archaea > Thermoproteota > Nitrososphaeria > Nitrososphaerales > Nitrosopumilaceae > Nitrosopumilus. The sequence goes on from CALNZF010000058.1 coordinate 1,247, forward strand.
ATTAAAAAGGCCATGAGAAATAAGAAACTAATCAGCAGTTTCATCACAAAAAACGGATTTACAGATATTGGGAATAAAACATCATATGAAAAAGCAAATCAAGAGTATCTTCAAAAAACAGGGAAGGTTTGAAAATAAAAATGAATGAGGTAGTGATTAGAGAATTAAAAAAAGAAGATCTTTGGAATGGATTTCTAAAATCACTAGATTCATTGAAACAAACGAGTAATATCGACAAAAATAAAGCCGAGTTGATTTTTGAAAAAATCAATGCAAATCCAGATCATATAATAGCAGTTGCAGAAATAGATGGGAAAATTGTGGGTTCAACAACACTGCTCATAGAATCAAAATTCATTCATGACGGAGGTCTAGTAGGCCACATTGAGGATGTAGTAGTCGACAAGGACTTTCAAGGTCAAAAAATAGGCGAGAAAATAATGAATTATCTTATTGAAATTGCAAAAAATCGCGGATGTTACAAGACAATTCTAGATTGTACAGATGACGTAAAACCATTTTACGAGAAACTAGGATTCAAATCGGTAGCCAATGAGCTCAGACTAGACAATATTTAGAAAAATTCTTTTTTTGGACGTCTCTTTTTTTCTTTTGTCAAATAAAGACCGATTGCAATTACAGGTGCAGATAAAACCATAAACAACATAGGAGTGTATCGTACAACATCCGTAATATAGACATCATCCATTTTGTCAATTAGAGAATTAGAGACAAACATTCCTATCAGCATAATCACGCCACCAGCAACTATCAATCCGCCAATAGGTTTTGAGCCATACTGTCTTGTCATAATGTAAGGGACTGCAGCTAATATTCCAGCTGGTGCGGCACCAATTGAAATGAATTGAAATATTTTTGGATCAGCATCAAATGTAATTGAAAATTCTAGAGCTTCAGGAACATCAGTCATAAAATAATAAACAGAAATCATTTCACCAGCGAACATTGCAAATAAACCAAGACTAGTCACTGCAAGCCATTTTTCTATTGCCATGATTTTAACAGATTTTAGTTGATAAATAAACCATTCAAAAAATTATATAATGCCAACTAAGTTAGCCAATTCTTTCCGGCTAGCTGCTCCAAGTTTTTCTGCTGCTTGTTCAGGTGATACATCATTTAAGAAAATACCATAACCGCGTTCCAATCCAGACCAAGATTTTGTAATAGGATAAATTTCAACATGCCAATGAATTTGTCGGCTGTTTTTCTTTTCAGGAGAGAGATGGAATACTAAATTGTATGAAACATTCTTTACTGTTTTTGACAATCCTCCAAGAGTAGATCTTAAAATCAAAGACAAGTCATTGATTTCTTTTTGAGTTATTTTTGAAAAACTAGTTGAATGTTTTTTTGGAGATATCCAGAATTCATAAGGATATGAAGGAGCCCAAGGGCAATATGCAATAAATCCTTCAGTTTGAAGAACCTGTCTAGGGCCACCAATTTCTTCATTTATAGTCTGACACATAGGACAAACACCTTTTTCATTCAAAATTTTATGGGATGCCTCAGCTTCAGTTTCAATTACAGGAGGAATTGTTGAAAATGTAAGAAGATTAAGATGCGGATGCGGATTGGAATTTCCAGCCAAATCTCCATGATCACCATAAATTGAAACATAAGTAACGCCTTTTTGGGTGTAAAGCCATCTCAATCTATCTTGAACGACTACTAAGACATTTGACCATTGTTCAGGGTCTATGGTTGCAAAAGAATCTTTTTCATTTGGAGATGCAACGACAATGTAATGGTACCCATATGCAGGTTCACTGTAAAATGGTTTGTCACTGTAAGAGTTTTCAGTTTCAATTGAGACAATAGGGTTTTTACTTTCAAAAACGCGTATAGCCCAATTTTTAACATAATCATTATCATTATCTTGAAGACGTTGTAGCATTCCATCTTTTGCAACAAGAGACAAAACAGAGGGATTTGTCATAGCTTCGTTGCCAGGTGCAAATGGAGATTTTTTTGGATCAATAACTTTGTCGTCTTTTTTTGAGACAATCATGAAACGCTCAGAAACATAATCTTTGCGCATGTCCCCCATAATGGTTAATGGAAGTAAAATGTCTGTTAAAACGTTTACTAAAATCCATACAAATCAATTTTAAAAATATTCTTTGTATTGATTTTAATAAAAATAAGAAAATCCCATTTTCATCAAAAAACAAATGAAGCGATAAAAATTAAGATAAACAAATTCATGAAGAATTATTTTATTTTGATCGCATTTTTTGTTGCAAGATTTAAAACAGAGCATCAGATTTTAAATAAACAGGGAATATTTTGGATAATTCTGATATTCATATGATCTATGTTCTTTTAGACGGGGTGGGAGATCTTCCACATCCAGATTTAAATGGAAAGACGCCTTTGGAGGCAGCCAATACTCCAACATTAGATAAAATAGCAAGAAACGGAGCAATAGGAGAAGTGATTTCAGTCGGAAAAGGAATCGCTCCAGAATCAGATATTGCAGTTTTCAACATGTTAGGATACAAATTCAAACATGCAGATTATGCAGGTCGAGGGGTAATTGAGGCAATAGGAATTGGAATAGACTTCAGAGATGGAGACTTGGCCCTTAGAGGAAATTTTTCTACATTAAATGATGAAGACGTGATTATCGATAGAAGAGCAGGAAGACATATCGAAAAAGAAGATGCAGATGGAATTGCAAAAGAAATTGAAGAAAAGATCAAACTATCATCTCCAGACATATCAGTCGTAGTATCTCCAACGATAGGTCACAGAGTAACAGTAAGAATTAGAAAAGAATCTCAAAAATTATCTTCGAGAATTACAAATACAGACCCAGCCTACAGCAATATTGGAGGCATGGGAGTCGCAAAAGCTGTAGGAGACTTTCTTAAAATTGAAAAATGTTTACCATTAGAAGATACTGAAGATTCCAAATTTACTGCAAACATAGTAAATGAATTTTCAGAAAAATCAATAGAAATTATGAAAAATAGTCAAATTAACAAAAAAAGACAAGATGAAAACAAAAAACAACTTAGTTGTATTTTGCTCAGGGATGCAGGTAACAAATATCCAGATGTGATTCCAATTAACGAAAAATACGGCATGAATTTTTCATGTATAGTTGACATGCCAGTAGAACTTGGGATATCAGAAGTTCTAAAAATGAAAGCATTTGAAGCTGGAGGATTAACAGATTATGAAGAAAAAGCAAGAGTTGCAGCAAAATCTATGGAAACTCAAAATTATCCAATCTATGTTCATCTTAAAGGACCAGATGAGTTTGGTCATGATGGAGATGCAATTGGCAAAATGAAAAACATTGAAGAAATTGATCAGAGATTCTTCAAAACACTTGTTGAGAATATTGATTCAAGCAAAGTTGCAATTATAATTTCTGCAGATCATTCAACCCCATGCATTAACAAAGGCCACAGTGATGATCCAGTTCCAGTTCTAGTTTCAGGGGATTTTATCAAAAAAGATGGAACGACCAGAATGACTGAAGAACAAGCAAAGAAAGGAAGCATAGGACTACTCCAAGGTGCAGAAGTTGTTGAAAAAGCCCTTGAATTAATTAAATCTCAAATCTAGTTAACTTGTTTGCCTGCTGCATTTCAACTGCATTTTTTCGAATTTTGTCAACATCTATTGAATGATATACTGAGGGAGAGGTACCTAATTTTTCTAAAGCCCTTTTCAGCATTCCAATACCAATGCTTTCTTCATTTTCTTGTTCATGAGCAAATGCAACAGCCACCAGAATAATACCTTGAACAAGTTCCTTTTCTCGCCCATAACATTGATTCCAGACGCCTTCAAATGCTTCATGACATTCCCAGAATCGTTCATTGTTAAAATAAAATATCCCATCTTCAAGGCCTTTGTCTTTATCTAAATGCTCCTCAACAACATGTCTCACATTATCAATTTCTCCTATGGGAGACAATTTTTCTATGAGTGGATCCAGATCTATTTTTTCTGCAGCTACGTCAAACTCGATAAATTTAGTAGCAACTCTAGCAAGTCTTACTGAAACATTCATGTCAGATGCAAGATCTCTTGCCCTATGTGATAGTTCTCTACAATCCTGAGGGGAATAGGTCTCATTTTTGAAATGCAGTAAATATCGTTCCACAAGATAGTTCTGAGGGAATTTCTTAAATTTCTTCTGTAATTCCAATCAAGGTTTATATGAAATATCCAGAGATTTTTGATACATGTCCATAATCGAGACAGTTACAGACGTCAACAATGCCTTTCTATCTAGAAGGGAATTAACTTGTAATTTTGCAGGCCTTGGAGGAAAACTCAAAAGTCTAGAAGCTGCAGATATGATTGTAAAAGAATTCAAACTTGATGGTAAAGTAGTAATCCCAATGAGATTAAGAACTCAAGTAGGTAAATCTCTCATAACAGGAACATTCTATGTTTACGATGATGAAGTGTTAGCTAAGAAGCACATTAATCCAACTATATTTTCAAGACTAGAAAAAACTAAAGCTAAAATTGCAGAAGCTGAGGCAGCAGCAAAAGAAGCTGAAGCAGCAGAAGCACCGGCTGAAGAAGTTAAAGCAGATGATGTACCAGTTGAAGAATCCAAAAAAGAGGAGAAATCTGAATAATGCCAGTAGAGAAAAAAGGTAACAAAGGGTCTAGTCCCAATATTGCATCTTATTATAAAATAGAAGGAGACAAAACATCTAGAACTAGGAAAATATGTTCTAGATGCGGTAAAGGAACTTTCATGGCTCAACACAAAGACAGAAACACTTGTGGTAAATGCGGTCTAACAGAATTTAAACAATAAAAAAATATTTCAAAATTACTTGTGAGAAAATTTTATTTTTAATTACCACATTACCGTGAGTAAGCATCATAATTTTTATCATTTCTAAAAAAGGTTCATTTTCTTTACCATTTTAAAAATACAAATAATTTTATTTTTTTACCAAATAAAAAATTAAGAAATTTTTCAATTTTAGTAAAGTCTTTTTTTGTGAATTTTAGAACTTTTTTCTTCCAACAGATCCATTTTTGAAATAAATGCAGGATCAAGTTTGATTTTAGAAAGAGATTCAGCAGAGAGTTTTACAGTGTTAGTATCCAAAGAGATATTGGTTTTTGGGAGATTTTTTTCAGCCCAGAATTTCATCACCTTATCTTCAAGTTTAAAATCTCTAAATCCTGCAGGGAATTTTTTTGTGATGTGATTTAATAGAGTGCGATCTTTGAAAACAACACGAGGTTCAAACAATCTAGTTTCATCACTGTAAACATTTTCAAACAAATTTCCAGAAATTTCATCAGATAGTAACTCCATTTTTGAAATTTTTCTCATTAAATCCAAGAAATGTAAGAACTCATGAGCCAAGATTGCATGAATTGTTCCTTTAAGACCATAAGCAATCAATGGCGCTGAAATTTGAATAACGACTTGAAATTTCTCTTCAAACATTACAGGTATAGTTCTTGCAAACAAGATTCCGAATTCATATGAATTGGGATTAGGGGATGAAATAACTAAAGAAGGTTCAACGTATGCTATAGGATATCCAATTCCAGATGCTTTTTCAATTCGATTAATTCCTTCAATAACAAGTGGAAATCGTCTCATGGTTAAATCAAAAACATCATCAGAGATAATCCCTTTAGAGTGGGCATCTTTGAAACGCACTAGAGGATCCAACAATACCATTCGATAATTTTGAATGTAAAAAGGTTGATTAGATCAGGAACGTGGTTTACCTGCTTTCTTTTTTTTGCGCGTATCAGCCCGTTGATCAGCGTGTCTCATATGTTTATTTTTTTTCCTTAATGGCATGTTAATTTATGATATTTAGTGCTAGTTAATTGTTATCATTATACTTCGATTTCAAGAAAATCAAATTCTTTACACACACATGGAGTATCAAGGATTTTTGAAATTCCAGGAATAACATCATCTCCAACAACAAATCTTTTGATTGGGAGGCCACCCTCAGCCTTGATTATTAGAGTAAACATATTTTTTGAATTTTTTTTAAATTTTACATCAGAAATTTTTTTCTCAGAACGTTTTCCAGACTTTTCATAAACCACTATAGGATGGGTTGTAAGATCTTTTAATTTTTTAAGATTTGTAGAATGGATTTGAGATTCAGTAGATATTTTTGCACTAATAATGGAATTGAATTTGAGAGAGATTTTTGGAGATCCGTGAATTAATTTCAAATGATGGATTTTAATCGAGTTAATGGTTGCATCAGATAATTTTACATTTCTTTTACGAGGGTTTTGTATTTTTACAAAAAAAGGTCTACCATTTCCTAAAACTAGACTAGATTTATCCTCACCTCCAATCCAAGTGAATTTTGCAGTGGTTGCACCAAATTTTTTAAAAAGTAATTTAGAGATTGCACCTTCAACACTATCAAATTCTGTAATGCCATGAAAATTACAAACTCTGCATCCCTTTCCCGAACAATTATCACATGATTTTTGTTTTTGAGTAAATCCTCTTTCAAGTTTAAGATATCGACCAGAAAGAGTCAGGGATTTTGAACGTAATTCGCATAATTCATCTTTTAGATTTAGTGTAAAAGTAATATCAGGATCAAGATGATCAATTATTTTACCTGTTTTCTTAGAATATAGTTTTCCCAATTCCTTTGTAATATCAGCCTTTATGCTATCAATTCCTTTTAGTTTGTACTGAGATCTGATGAAATCATCTCTATCAACAATAGATGGCTTTATCATGGCTCCAACACTGAATGTTTTAAAATAATAGTCGACAGAAATGTCAAGCATTAGTTTTAAAAAATGATTTAAATTATCAAAAAGATTTTTGCACACATAGCATTTTTCTGTGGATTTTTGATTTAATTTTTTTCCAAGAAATTTATTTGATGTAAGATGTAATTCTTTTGAAAACAATCTGCCTAAACAATAATCACATAAAGAATATTTTTTAGTAATTTTATTTGCAATAGGTATGATTCTCTCATAGTTAGACATGTTTTGAATTTTGATTAAAAATTACCCTAAGCCCATTTTTCTAAGAGTTCCTTGCATCTGTCGACCCTTAGAAGCTTTCATCAGATTCTTAGAATTTTTATAATTTTTAATTAATTCTTTAACTTCACCTTCTGGCCATCCAGAACCACGGGAAATTCTTTTGATTCTTGAGGAGTTTAACAGATCAGGATCTTCTTTTTCTGCTTTTGTCATACTCTGAATTATGTATCTCCATTTTGAAACTCTGCCCTCCATCTGGTTTACTTGATCACCTTTTACCATTCCAGATAAACCAGGCATACTATCTAAAAGCCCTTGAAGAGACCCAACTTTAGTCACTTCCTCAAGCTGATAAAAGAAATCATCCATGTTCATTTTTCCACTTGAAATTCGTTTCATCCTCACATCATCGCCTTCATTTTCTAATCGCTTAGCTAAATCCAATACAGCTTGAATATCACCCATGCCCAGCAATCTTCCAACAAATCTAGTAGGAGAAAATTTTTCTAAATCATCTATTCTTTCACCAGTTCCTATGTACATAATTTGTGCACCAGTAGCTGCAGATGCTGCAAGTGCACCACCACCTTTTGCAGAACTGTCCAATTTAGTAATTATGACACCACCTACAGGGATTGTTTTATGAAATGCTTCTGCCTGATTGAAACATTGTTGTCCTATTGTACCATCAATTACAAGTAAAGCCAAATCAGGATCGGCCACCTGATTGATTCTTCCCATCTCTTCAAGAAGATCTTGTTCTTCTTTATGACGTCCAGCAGTATCAATAAGAATGACATCTAAAGATTTACCTGCAAAATATTTTAGACCATTTTTTACAATATTAGGAGAATCTTTGTTATTTTCTTCGCCGTATACCTCAACGTTGGATTTTTCACACATGGTTCTTAATTGAACCAGCGCTCCAGGTCTGTAGGTATCAGCCCCCACAACCCCAACTTTGTATCCTTGACCAGTTAGAAATTTAGCTAATTTCGATGCCACAGTTGTTTTTCCACTGCCTTGAATTCCCAATAAAATAATCTTATTTTGTTTACCAGGCTTAAAATCAAATTCAGATTCATTTCCAAGTAATTTTGAAAGTTCATCATATAGGATTTTTACAATATGGTCCTTTCGTGAGAGACCAGGAGGAGGAGTTTCATTTAGGGCACGTTCTTCTAAATGCTTAGTAATTTCGAGAACTAATCGGACATTGACATCAGACTGTAATAGTGCTCTTTGAACATCTTTTGAGAGCTCCTTGATAAGATCCTCATCTATTCCAGAGGATTTTACAATTTTTTTAATCGCATCACCCAAACTAGTCTTAAGACCATCAAGCATTGTAATTCAACTCAGCATCCACTATTTCAAACCTTCCTCTATAGCCATCCCATTTTTTTTGAGACTGATTAATTTTAATCGAATTTTTAAAAAGAGGACAATTAACAACAAATGTTTCTGCCTCGCCCCCTTCAAAATTTAAATTAAATCCAAATTTTTCAGATAATTTTTTCAAAAAAAGTATATCAGACTTTAAAATAATTTTTCCCAACCAAGAATCATCCAACCCGTCTGATGATACAGTAGTCATAATAAAATCAAAATTTGAATCAATCAACTCATTCATGTATTGTACTGGTTCAGCATCCCACAAAGGTGCAATCACTTTTAAATTTAATTTTAAACAAATATTTTCAAACTTATCTTTTTGAAATTTACTTTTTATTCCACCGTGAACCAATCCTTCTATTTGAAACTGATCTTTTGCATTTTGCAATAAACTTTCAATAAGAGTTAATTCGTTATCAGTGTCATCAGAATTCGAAGTAATTGTTAATTGTGGCGTACCCATAGATTCTGATTGAAGTTTTGTCCACTTCATATTTGGATGATGTAGTAAATGGCTTTCATCAGACTTAGTAAAAACACTCAATAGACATTTTACTTCATGTCCTTGTTTTTTTGCAACATGAATTGCATATGTACTATCTTTTCCTCCCGAAAAAAGAGAAGCTAATTTCATCATCTAAAAAATATTTAATTTGATAAATTTTTTAAGTTTATTGAAAAAGGATGCTTCAATACTCATAATCGTCATCACAAAATCAGACGGCTTTTCCGATAATCATCAGCATCCTCAATCGCTCTTAACACGCATTATTTTAGTTCTATCCATTACAACCCAATATTCTACATTTTGACCATTTACTAATTTGCCTTTGATTTCATCATCAATCAAAGAAATATCAATAGTCTCAAATGATTCAGAATCCATAACTTGAATGGTATCACCGTTAATTGAGATAATTTGGCCAACTTTTTTGTTAATCAGTGGTACATGAATTTGCATACTGACAGGGCCGACATGAGGTCTTTTTTGACCATCAAAAACACCTTGACCAACAATTCTTGCTTTTGCTGCACCGTGTTTACCTGGTTTTGAAGTATCATATTCAACAATTCTGCATGGCTCCCCACTAGGTTGATCTGAATGAGGCAATAGAATGTATGATCCAATTTTCAAAGAACCAAGATCAGATGGTTTACTCATGAAAAATAGTTTTTGGTCGAATATTTAACTTTTCTACTTTAGCGATTCAAGAATTGAAAGACTCATTAAATTAGTCATTGTCAATCCTTTTCGATTAACATCTCGTCGAGTTTGATCACAATATTTCTTTACGCTCTGATGACTTTTTTCGCTTGTAACTTCAATAACAATGATGTTTTCAGAATAAGGAAACGTGAATTTTGGTGGATTTAAGCAAAATGTATTCATATTTCCCAGTCCAGCTATCTCAATTTTCTCTCTCTTTAGTAAAAGATTTGCAATTTCTTGTAAATCATCTCCATCATCCCCATATTCTAAATAATAAATAGAGATAAAATTTGTATCTCCTTTAACTTCTCTTTGGAATAGTTCATCCTCAATGTTAAACATAAAAGATGTTTTCTCTTGATTATGAACAGTAAGATCTTTTGATATTTGTTCACTGTCTTTGAATTTAGCTAAAAGGTAATGATTTGTAGAATCAGAAAAATACGGTTTACTTTCACTAGAAAATGTTCCCGTAACAAAATATAGTTTTTCAATATTTTTTGAATTAATCCAAGTTTCCTTTAGTTTAACAGACTCGTGATTGTGCAAATATGGTGCACATACATATCCAAAGTAAGATAATATTGATTTAGACAAGACGATTTCAACATCGCTATAGAGTATTTATGCATATAGTGGGTTTAACGATCAAATTGTATGAGTGTCTACGATAGTTTTTTAATAGCAGAGATCTTCGTTTTTTTGTCCCGTGGTAGCTCAGCCTGGTAGAGCTCCTGGCTGTAGTTGTTGGCTTTAGATGGCTAAACAAAGAACAGCCCATCAGGCATACAGAAACCGGGTTGTCGGTGGTTCAACTCCGCCCCGCGGGACCACAAATTTTTGAAGAATAATTTTAAAAATAAATCTACAAATTTTGTATTTTTAAAAATAATAAAAAGATAGACTAGTTTAAGAAAACAAAGATGAAATCTTAAATTAAAAAATTTGTTGCCTATGCTGATTTTTTGACTTGTTGTGCTGCTGGGCCTTTTTGACCTTCGCCGACTACAAACTCGACTTTATCGCCTTCGTTGATGAATCCGTCAACATCTGATTTGTGAACAAACAGATCGTCTCCACCTTCTCTTTCGATAAAACCAAAGCCTTTGGTTCGGTTAAACCATTTTACTGTGCCTTGTTCTGACATTACTTTGAAACAACGTATTCACTATATTAACTAAGTCATCAAAATGAAATTAAGTCAGAGGTGAAAGTCTAGAAATCTTTTGGAATGTGGTTTTGATCTTTAAGCCATTCAACTTGTGGAAGTGTGAATCTCCAAACAATATCTCCACGCTCCTTGTCTTTAAAATCCCAAGGGGCAATAATTACAATATCATTATCTCTGATCCAAACTCTTCTCTTCAGTTTACCCCTAATTCTTCCACGTCGAGTAACATTGTCATCACATTTTATCATTACATTTTCCCCTCCCATCATTTTCAAAACACGGCCAAAAAGTTCACCCTCTTCAGGCAATCGAATTTCTTTTAATGCACTCTCGTTTTTTACTTGGCGCTTACCCATATCACATATTCCCATTATGAGCATATAACTGGTAGGGTTATTGTTAGAGAGAAGTTAGCACAAATTAAGCATAAGAGATTTTTATCAAAGAAGAATAAAAAAACACATGGAATTTAGATGCATAGACGAATGTTCTCAATGCTGTATTGAAAGAGAATATTATCCAAGTAAAAAATTTGGTAAAATTGGAGTGTTGGTTCTTCCAGAAGAAAAAGAAAGAACGGAAACACTTGCAATCAAAAACGGATTAGAAATTAAAATTTTGCCAAGAATAGGGCTTTCTAAAAATGTGAATACTTTTCCAACAAAAATTTTAGCATATCAATTAATGGGATCAGATAAGAATGGAAACACTTGTCCATTTTTAGATACAGAAAGTGGAAATAAATCACCACACGGAGGTTTCCCATGTAAAATATACAATGAGAGGCCTCTTGCATGTACCGCATATCCGCTAATAGAATCAAATCCAATCACCCTTGATCAAAAATGTAAATTTTGTAAAGAATATGGGAATGCAGACAGGAATCTGAATTTTGAAACTGAAGCACTTTTAAAAATTAAAAGCAAGATGATTCCAGATTTAGAAGTAGTATGGAGATACGCTACAAAAATAGGAGAGTCAGAAGATCAAGAGATATTTGAATCAGGTTGGATTTTAGAAGATTAAGAAATTCCAATACAAGAATTAGCACAAATTCAACCAAAAATTCAAAAGGCATTACATCTTTTGAGTGATATGAGTGAAGATGCTTGGTCAAATCTAGACAAAGTTGATCAAAAAATAATAGAAATTCTCAATAGTAATGCTAGAACCCCATCAAAAGAAATTGCATCTGAATTAAAAAAATCAGGTCACGATGTTTCAGATAGAACAATTAGAAAAAGAATAGAGCGTTTAGAAAAAAGTGGCATCATCAAAGGATACAAGGCAGTTTTAACGGATGTATCAGGAATTAATGAATATCAAGCAGTTTTGATGAAACTGAAACCTTCCAAATCACTTGAAGCTGTTAAAGATTCAATTAAAGATTTCATCACAAAGCTTGACAACTATCTTCTAGTATCAAACATGGAGGGTGAATGGAATATGTTAGTATTATTACAAATCAATTCAGATAAAATAAACACATCACAGAAAATTGTAGAAAAATTTTCAGACGAATTAATCGATTATAGAATAAATGAAATCGACATTAAAGATGTTAATATTTTGAACATGTCATTATTGTTATTGTAATAAGGAATATTCAGATTCTGCAATATCTATAGCTTTTTTGAGTTCATCAAGGGTGAAGGGTTTTTGAATAAAGGCTGAGACTCCAGTACTGATCGTCTTATTGACACGAGAAGTTGTTTTTTCATCTGCTGTAATAACTATTATTTGTAAACTAATTTTTTCTTTTAATAATTTAGCAGCAACTACATCACCATCTAGATCAGGCAATCCCATATCAAGTAAAACCACAGGTTCTTTATTTTCAGACAATATCTTTTTGCATCCCTTTACACCGTCTTTACCATTTTCAAAAACGTAGATTTCAGAATATCCTAATTTTTCTGCATATGTTTGTAGTTTCATTGCAATTGCCTTACTGTCATCAATAATTACAATAGGCCTAGTAATTTGGATAGATGTTTGAATCATAGATTTAGCTTTTTGGTATGCATCTTTAGCTTTGTCAAATTCACCTAAACTTAAAAGACATTTTGAAGCACATAGTAATGCACCCTTTACATTTGTAGAATTTTTTGCATTGGAATATTTTAAAAATAAATCACTTGCTTCTTTAATTTCATGTTCAGAAATTTTCCCTTGTCTAGTTTTACACTCATTTGCCAGCATATACAATAATGCAGATTTTAAAAAGTCAGATTTCTTTAATAGTTCAGCTTGATCTAGAAAGAGAGTGTGAGCAGTTATGAATTGTTTATTTTTGAGATGAGTTAATGCAATTTCACAACTTGTTTTAGTGTCCAATAATAATACTCAATTTTTTCGGTTATAAAATTTTGTAGATATAGATTGAACTATGGATTTATCACGGCACGGCCAATAATTTTTCGAGCCTTAAGATCCTCAAGAGCGGTATTTGCATCATCTAAAGAATATCTTTTTGAAATTACAGGATTGATTGTGCCTTTTCGTGCAAGGTCAAGTAGTTCCACCATATCATGGTAATTTCCAGTGTATGCACCTTGAATAATAATAGATTTCAAAGGAATTGTCACTAGAGATAATTCAATTGAGCCGCCAAACAAACCAACAAGAACCAAATTACCACGTTTTCTAAGAATTGCAAAATCCAATTTTGCAGTTGGAGGAGCATTTACGAAGTCCACAACACTGTCTGCACCCTTATCATTGCAAATAGACATTATTTTTTGAACAGTCTCAGGATCTTTAGAATTTACTGTAAAATGAGCACCCATTTCTTTCGCTGTTTCTAATTTTTGATCATCTAAATCAACACAGATAATTTTAGCGTCAGTGATAGCTGATGCAATTTGCACACCCATTAATCCTAAACCACCGGCACCAACAATTACAAGAAATTCTGGAGAATTTTGATTTGCTTTTTTGATAGCAGTGTAAGCAGTAAGCCCAGAACATGCAAGTGAAGTGGCAGCATCAGGATCCACACCGTCAAGTTTTGCCAAATATTTGGAATTAGGAATTAATGCATAATCAGAATAACCGCCATCTTGAAAAACACCCATAGATCTTGGAGCATCGCATAAATTTTCATTTCCCACTTTACAAGCAGGACATTCACCGCATCCAATCCATGGAAAAACCAAAACTTGGTCTCCTTTTGAAATTCCTGAAACAGTATCTCCAATTTCTTCGACAGTTCCTACAATTTCATGGCCTGGGGTTACGGGATATTTTACTCCCCTGTCAGTTACTTTCATGAATTGGCCATCACCTAGATCATATCCACCTTCCCACAAATGTAAATCACTGTGACATACACCAACAGAATTTACTTTGACTAAAACTTGGGCACCTTGAGGTTTTGGGGTCTCGCTTTCAGATACTGCAAGAGGCTCATTTGGACCTAGGATCCTAGCAGATTTCATAGTTCAGTTTTCCACACTAACAATATAAGAGTTGACTGGATGTGAGAAAAAAATAGAGCCCTTAGATATTATTGAATAGATAAAGAGAAACTGTGTGAGTGAATCACAAACTCCAGACAGCATCTCTCAAGAGCCGATAAACATTCTATTTAGCCCATCATCAGTTGCTAAAAAAGATGTTTGGGAAATTGATCTAATTCAAATTTTAAATTTATTATTAAAAATTCTTGAAAAAACAGGAAGCAAAGATCTCAAAGTTGCAGGAATGGCCGCATTATCATCATCATTGATTTACAGAATGAAAGTAGAGAGTATTTTTGCATTACAAAAAGCAGCAATGGAGAAAAAACCAATGCACCAAAGAACAGATGTAGATATTGAATTAATAGATATTCCATACAGACATGAATCTACTTACCCGGTTTCATTAGATGATTTATTAGGATTATTGCAAAATCTCATCGGCACAATTGCAAATCCGCAATCAAGACGAAATAGACAATTAGAGATAGAGCCAATTGTAGCACCAGATTTTCAAGAATTTTTTATTTCACTTGAAAGCATCATAGGCAAATATGAAGACCTCATCATGAAAAAGATCAGAGCGGCAGGATTTGGATTATTGCAAGACATTATTGCAGACCTTGATCAAGTTGATTCAATCAGATGTTTCTTTGCAGCATTATTTTTGGCACGAGATCAAAAAGTAGATCTTGAACAAGCAGAAGACGACATAAAAATTATCATTGTAAAAGATGAGTTGACAAACTAATCAAAGAGAGACAAAAATGGTAAAGATTGAAAATTTAGACGAGGCAACTGCAAGAATAGAAGCAGCACTCTATTCTGCAGGTAGACCACTCAAAGTTGAAGACATCATACGAGCTTCAGGCACAGAATCTAGAACAAAAACCCTAGAGTTACTCAACAGCATTATGAAAAAGACAAAATCAGCATTCATAGCATTAGAAATAGTAACACTTCCAGATGGGTCTTATGTAATGCAATTAAAACCAGAATACAGTTCTACAGTCAAAAGATATGCATCAAAACCAGTTTTGCCAAATGCAACACTCAAAACACTATCATATATTGCATACATGCAACCAATCTCATCAAAGCAACTAGTAGAAACAAGAGGGTCTGGAGTATATGCGCATCTCAAAGAGTTACGACAGCTAGATTACATTAGCCATCAGAATGTCGGGCGATTAAAAATTTTTACAACAACTGAAAAATTTCAAAAATATTTTGGAATTCAAGGAGACGTGGAAGATCTAAAACAAAGATTATTCTCCAAAGTAAGAAAAACTGCAAATAGACAAACAACTCCGACACCACCAGTCGCATCAGAAGTAAACTAACTAGAATTTTTAACTCACGGCTAATTTTTTGCGTTTTGTATAAATTAGAGTAATTCAGACATCATTCGTGAGAAAATCCGTAGAGAATCTAGCAACTAGTAAAATTACGGGTGGAAGAAGGATCCCACTTAGAATTAGAAGAAAATATGAAATTGATAGATATCCAAATGAGCCAATCAATGGACTCAAGTTACAGTAACCAGAAGAATCAGAGGCAATAATCAAAAAACAGCTTTGAAATCAACAGACTTTGTTAATTTAGCAAGTGGAGATGCCAAAGTAAAGAAAACAAAAATCATCAAAGTATTAGAAAACACTACAAACAATGATTACAAAAGACGTGGCATCATTACAAAAGGTGCAATTCTTGAAACAGCAGAAGGAAAATGCAGAGTTGTTTCAAAACCAGGACAAATCGGAATCGTTAATGCAATTTTACTAAAGGAATAAAATGAAAGATTACGAGCATGTCGTAATCTGGTTGGATTATTTCAACAAGAATTTAAAAAAATCTAAAGGTAGACGAGTAGGATTAGAAAAATGCGTCTTTGATCCTTCATTAAAAGAATTAATGGATGCAACAACAGCTGGAGGATTTGAAATTACAGAGTCTGATGACAAAGTAAGATTTCCAAAAAGGCCGTTTGTAAGGTCAGGCTACGTAATAGTACCAAAAGGATCCTCCAAGACAAAAATTCTTAACAAAATTTCAGAAAAGTTAGTGATAAAAAGGGCCAAACAATCAAAATAAAATCAATTCTAGCTCTTAGCTAAAGTAATGTTGACAGAAGTGTATGATAAGAATACAATGATTAGTATTTCTAATTGCAGGAGGTAGGCGAAATAATGCACCTAGCCGGTAGCGGCAGGGTAATCATTCAACT
>CALNZF010000059.1:0-19180 GCA_942490965.1 uncultured Nitrosopumilaceae archaeon
ACACAAGAAACTTTGTCCGAAGAGGATTTGATTATTTTAACAAGACCTTCGCTACAGATTACTTGCTCGGCAGTGAAATCCAGTTTCATTTGTTGTCTTGGACTAATTACATCAGCAAAAGCAGTAGAGGTCAATGGACTAGAAAATAGCATAACAGTTAGAAAGATAGTCAAAAGACTTGTTAATTTCATAATTAGTAAGTATTGTCACACTATAAAAAAGAACAAAATGCTAACTTTGATGAAAAGTAAGTAGACCAGTTGACTTTATTCAGAATAAAGTCATTTATTTTTTTTATCCAATCCAATATGCTTGAGAAATTTATTTGACTCTGTTAAAGCATGTTTTCTAATTTTCAATCTATCTTCTTTTTTAATAGATTTTGAGACCAAATGGAGCATTTCATCCATTAAATTGATACCACCATGGGCGCCTTTTTTTAATCCTAACTGATACAACAATGGAAGATTTGCCATATTGGATTTGGTTTGCATGCTAATGTCAGGCAGAGCAGGATTCTTTGTGTCAGGGGATTCTATTTCAGTAAAAGCATCTACTACTTTTGAGAGTAAAATGTCAAGATTTTCACTGATATTCATCTCAAGTTTAGTAGTCTTTTCTTTTCGCGCATTCATAACAATTCTTTTGATTTTCAATAATGCCTGATTGGTATCTACAGAATCAAAGTCATTGGCAGAAAGATCAAGATTGAAATCATGCATGAATGCAGTTGCAATGTAAGAGATAGCCTCTTTCTTACAAGATGCCTTGGTAGTTCCAAAAGGGCAATTATCACAATTGGTTGTAAAATATCGTGCACCTCTTTGACCAAAACTTGAAAGGATAATTTTGTCGCTGTCTCGTAGTTTGCCAATTGTTCTTGAAACAAGTCCTTCATCAACTAACAAAGCTTGTGAAATTTCTTGATTTGAATAAGAACCTTCATCAAGTAAGTCCAATATTTCTTCTTCTAATTCACCAGGAGAACGTCGGGATTGTTCTTCTATTGCATCAGACAAATAATGAGACACGATTTTGTCATCTTTTTCATGATTGATTACAAAAATCTCCCCATCATACTTTGCATCTAATCCAGACAAAGTTTCAGCCTTTATGATTTTGTTAATGAGTTTATCGAGATTTTTAATTTTAAAATATTTTAAAAGTTCAGATAATTTTTCTTTTGTAATAGATAGATTTCCAGATGCACATACATGGTATAAAGCCCATCTAATCTTTCTTTCATCGCTTCTTTCAATTAATCGTAGTAATTTACAAAAATCATCAATCTGGTTCCATTTAATATCAGTAATCTCTTCTTTGGAATTTTTAATCATCAAAGTTTTATCCAAATCTTTTGTAAATTTTTCAAATAGTTTTACAAGTTCAGACTTTTTAATTTTAGATAGTTGTGGTGTTTTAGTACTTTTAGAAAGCATCTCCAAAAACTCTCCTTTTAGTAATACATCATCATCTCGAAATGATTTGGTCTCATACCTTAAAAAATTCAAAAAATTCCAAGGATTTGTCAAGCAGTGAAACTGGGGGAAATACTCTAAGCCCGGCAAGATTTGAGGTAGACATGCCCATGAAGGCATTAAACTAGTTGACTATTTATTCATACAAAGATATCTAGATGACTAATAATTGTACCAAAATAACTAATTTGTTTTGTTTTGATTTTGAACAAAATTCTGTTGCTTTAATATCAAAATTGCAGTTTTATCTTTATGAGTACATCACAACTCCTTACCGAGGATAGACATCTTGCATATAGAACAAATCTGATCATAAAAAAACAAGTACAAGAAGGACAAAAACGTTCACCAACAACAGAGATGTTTGGCTATCCATGGCAAGAATTTCAAGGATTGTCATGGACATTAATGGATGATGAATACTAAATGTCAATTAGTCAAATCTGGAAACATTGTAAAACTCAACATGTGAAAGAAGAGACAGAATCCATATTCATTCCATCAACATCAGATAGGAGTGAATCATGATTCAGCAAATAATAGATCACATTTATAATATTTTAAAAAAGAAAAGAACCGAAGTACATTTTGATGATGAATTACTTGGGACATACAAATGAGCAAATACATCATGATAAAGAAGAAAAGAAAGAAATTATTTGGCGACGTAGACGAGGAATAAAATTTAATCAAGTATCTTTAGGGGATTCATAGTCTTTTTTTACAATTAATTCATCAAACCCTTCTTCACTAACAGGTGTTTCTAGTTGTCTGATTTGTTTGTAAATTACTGCCAACGGGAATGGATCACGTCTACTTTTTTGTCTTTTTTCAAGCAATCCCCTCGAAGTATTCATTAAAACCCCCCTCACTTTTGCATTGTATTTCTTTGCAAGATCTATGTGCTGTTTTCGTATAGCAATAGTTAGATTAGTATCATCAATTACAACGCTTTTTCCTGCTTTCAAACATTCTTCTATGTATTCAAATTCTTTTTTTCTAATATTATCAAAAAATGATAAAGCCACACGTTCATGATCAAAATTTGCTTTGATGTAAGTTGTTTTTCCACTTAGTGCAACTCCAATCATTAAAACATATTCTAATTTCTGCACATGCATTCCAATTCAATCTAAGATTTAACTTCATCTTTGATAATCACAGTATTGACTAATTTTATACTACCAAAAACATACATTGTTTATTTATCGATAGAAATAACGTTGTATAGAATTAGATTTTAAACAATTCTTTTGCATTTTTATACATCAAATTATCCCTAAACTCTTTTTTAATTGTAAGTTTAGCTACAAAATTAAGGTATGAATCCATGGTGCTAATTGGCCAATCCGTACCATACAAAAGATATCTTGGCTCTCCTGCATAATTTATCAATTCTGCAACCTTATCTTTCATCATCTTTTCAAAAAAGTGATCAAAAGATCCAACAACAAGTCCAGATACATCAGCATAAACATTTTTATTTTTATAAATTACTTCTTGGGCGTCTTGTATCCAAGGATTTCCTAAATGACACATTACAATTTTTAATTCTGGATTATCAACTGCAACCTCATCAAGATTAAGAGGTCTTGAAAATCGTAATTTTCCTTTCTCAGAATATGTATCTCCGGTGTGAAACATTGCAGGAATACCAAATTCAATGCAAGTATCATAGACTTTTTGATATCTTTCATCATAAGGATAATAGTGTTCATATCCAGAATAAATTTTCAAGGCTTTAATTTTACCATCTTTGATCAATTGTCTATAATTTCTAAGATCTTCATCAGTGTGATTATCTATGGTGAAACCAGCTGCGACTCCAAGATTATCATATTTTTTAATTCCATCGATGATTTGTTCAGTTGAAGGTCTCTCTGAATTTACTTTGTAAGAAGATAAAATTATGGCATAGTCAACATTGTTACTAGTCATTTCAGTTTGAAGCATTTCTAATCGGTCTTCCAGTAATGGAATATTTTGGGTCAGTTCGTATTGATTCACGTGAACATGGCAGTCAATAATCATTGTTTTTCTACAAAATTGGGATTTTTCCATTCAATAAAAGTTGCATTATTCAATGATCTTGAATCCTTCATATAATTAGGCAATATTTTGATGAATTTGAAGCCATTTCTTATCTGAAATGACAAAACTGGCTCTTTAATTTCATGACGCTTTACTTTTGCAACATATTCTAAAGGTGTGAGATCTTTTGCATGTTCGCAATAATTTATCAGTCTAGCTCCTGCAATTATTCTTCGTAAGTTAAGATCTGTTGCTAATTTTTTTCTTGCATCATAAAGTTTTGTAGCTACTCCCAACCGTCTATGGTCTGGATGTGAGGACACATCAGCACCATACAAAGAATCCCCATTAGGATCATGATTTTTAAAAAAACTATCTCCGCAAACAGCCATCCAAGTATGGTCTTCATATTCGGATTCCAGTTTTATGATCAAGCTGCTGCAAGACCCCACAATTTTTCCATGATACTCTGCAACGAATTGCCCTTGAGGGAAAACTTTGAGATGTGCTTTGAGTTGATCTGGTTTCCAGTAAACTCCCTCAGCAGCCATGACTGGAAATGCAATCTTTTGCAATTCCACAACTTTTGGAATGTCTTCATTTGTCATTTGTCGTATCAACACAGGACTGTGTCTAGTATGTAGATGAGAAGTGATCATAATTTTTTATTATATATATTTGAAACTTTTACACATAATTAATACATCGTCTTCATTCTTTTTCTTTTTCTTGAATCTTTTTCATTAGATATGGATTCTAATGAATAATCATAGTTAGGATACAGTTTTTCAAATTGTTGTTCTATTGTGTTTTTTTCATCAGAGAGAGTATTATTCATAATTTTCACACATCATTTCTATGCCAAACTAAATCCTTTTCTTTGCACGTATTTGAACAATAATCACTTTCATGATCTAATTTGATTGCACAATAATCACAATGAACTGATTTATCAAATAATTTGTCCTCAGTCGTAAATTCTCTATATTTTATCAACTAATACGATGATGAAGAAACCATTTAAAGTCCAATCATAAATTGAGTTGATTCTGAATTAAATCAACTAATTGATTCCACATCCCATATTCTCAATTTTTCAGTGGTTAAAATGACTATTTGAAAAAACAATATAAAAATGCCTGATGAATCTTGCCGTAATTGTGGTTTTGAAATTAAACCATTGTCTAAATGTCAATACTGTCTAACAGCAATTCAACACATATGTACAAAATGTAAAATGGTTACTGATGTAAAATTTCATTTTAACTGTATTATGCAAAGTATGGTTTTGGTGAAGAATTGATGGAAACACTTTGTTGGTCAAACTGCAAGTCATATAGAGAATCCGAGTATGTGATTGTCGGACTTGAAGACGAATCACGTTCACATGCCACACGTAAGGGAACTTCAAGTGCGCCAGAGAGAATAAGAAAAATTTCCAATGAACGAGACACATACATTGAAAATAATCGTGAATCCTTGGCATATACAAATTCAGGTAAACCACAATCAAAGATTTTTGATTTGGGAAATATTTCAAGAGAAAATATTCCATTTGTTTATGAACGAATGTTCAACGAAGGAAAAATTCCAATAACCATGGGAGGAGATCATTCTTTGACTGCAGAAATTATCAAAGAGTTAGGAAAAAAACGTGGACCTATTTCTCTTGTATATTTTGACGCCCATCCAGATTTTCTTTCATCTACTAGAAATTTTTATGGCTCTGTGGTGTATGACTGTCTTCCATACATAAATCCAAAATCAAGTGTGATGATTGGAATTCGCAGTCCAGAATTGGAAGAAATTGAAAACATAAAAAAATATGGAATATCTGTTTTTTCACCAGAGAATATTCAGTATCATGGATTTAAACAAATAATTAACGACATACTTTCAAAATTAGGAAGAAACATCTATGTATCATTTGATATGGACTGCATAGATCCTTCTTTTGCACCAGGTGTTTCTGTTCCTGTACCAATGGGATTAAATCCCATTACAACATCCATACTTCTAAAAAACATTACACGTGGCGGAATATTAGGAATGGACATTATGGAAGTTTGTCCCGCATTCGACATTCAAGATAGGACATCACATTTAGCATCAAGAATGATTTCAGAACTATTGTCATCCATAACGATTAAAGAAAAAACTCCTTTTTTTGAAAAAGCATTAAAATTTTAAGCGCTATTAAATTCAAATACACTAGACATAGTTTTTCATTTCAGGATTTACATATGTACAAAAGTGGTCTTGTTATTTTCCATCAGGGCAAATTCCCAGTGTATCTGATTCTAGAGTGAAAATCAAGATAGGATTGTGTTGATCCTTTGGGGGATTTTTTCACTATTCATTAAACAACTTTCAAAGATTACAGGGCAAAAATAGTAAAACCCGATCACAAATTAAAAAAATAACACCGCGAATATTTGAATATAAAAAATGGCGATATTCTAATCCCAATCATAGTCGGATTCGGAATCATCGACATCATCATCAAATCCGTCGCAGTCATCGAACACTTTAATTTTGTCCAAAATCATAAAAAGTAATTTTATTTTTTATAAATAAAGAATTTTCAAATTGACAAAATATTATAAAAAATCAAATAGTTGATCTTATCTTAAATGAAGTCAATTCAAACATCACTTAAATAATAAAATTTAAACTCTCAAATATGAAATGTCAATGTACATCTAACCTATTGTGCATGTTCCATTACATCATAAAAAATCCTGATTCCATAAAGCCAAAAAGTTAGAAATGTGTAATCAACACACAGAATAAAAATTCTTTTTACAGTTATTCAAATTCAGATTAGTCCTACAGATTCAAAGATATAGCAAACAATAATCCCACTAAAATTAGTAAAGAAAAATCAAGACAAGAAATAAAATCATTAGAAAATTGACTAGTTAGATTTAGTTTTTTCTACTTTTTTTGCTGCTTTTTTAGATTTGTTTGAGGTTTTACTCATGGCATAATGTGTTTTCACTAGTTAATGAAGTAGAATGGAATTGACTTAATTCAGAATTAGATCAACTAATTAAAATTTTAAATTTATGAACACCAACCCTTCGTTTATCAGATTCAAGGTTTGTAGGCAAAACCGAATCAACTAAAACCCACACGAAAACATTCAATCAAAGAAAAATAAAAACGATCAACAATAAAAAATTTAATTAAAATAAGAAGAATGAAAAAATTATTTTAATTTCTATTGGACTTGTCACCATACACAAACTCATAGTGTGCAAATGGATTATAGTCATTTACATTGAAACCTTTTTTTGATTTCATGGAATATGGATTGTTTTTTTAATTGATAAAGAAATATTAAATTGATTTCATGTAGAATGAAATCAATTAGTTATTCAAAATTTAATTGAATTCAAAATTAAATCTAGTTTTATCATACTAAATGAAATAGATTTGGAAGTGACATGTTTGGATAAAAAGAAAAAATAACAGATATTTTTTAACCAATTAAAATACAAAATATTTTTTAAATTATTTTCTTGTTTTAATCTAAAATTAGTTAAGTAAAAAATAATTCCTTTAATTGTAACTATTTAAAATATAACCATCAGTAAAGGGATAATTTTATGGTTTAGTCACAGAAAGGAGATATCGTAGTAAGTAAAATACAGGAAAGTCGGTTAGTCCCACCCTCAAATTACAATACCTAACGAACAACATGTATTGTAAAATTAATATAAAAATACAAAATAAAAAAAGTCTAAAATCCTAAATTAAAATTCCCATATAAAGAATCAAAGAACAATTTGCCAGATGCAATCAAAATTACTACAGTAACCAAGATTTGTAAATAACGCTCCTTGACATCAATAGAGAGTCTTGCACCAACCAACCCACCAGTAAAAGAACCAATAGAGAGCAAACCAGATTGAAGAAAATCAGGATGGCCCAATAAACTATGTGCAATAACACCAGATAAAGAAGCAAACAAGAGGATCATTTGAGATGTAGGGGCAGCTTTTTTCATTGCCATGCCCATGCCAATCACCATCAAAGGTACAAAGATAATTCCACCACCGATACCAAAGAAGGAAGAAATTATTCCTGCAAAAAAGCTTGCACCTATTGCAAAAACAATCATTTGTTTTGAGATTGTTTTTTCTTTAGTTTCAATTTTTTTTCTTAAAAATATGTAAGATGCAGATGCAATTAAAACAAACCCAAATAAGATTTTAAAAATATCTGGCGCAACATCAGTGGATATAATTGCACCCAAAACAGTCCCAGGAATTGAAAGTAGACCAAGTTTGAGCCCTAAAGAATATTCTATTCGCTTTTGTTTGGAATAAGAAACGGTGGATGCAGCAGCATTACTTAATGCAGCGAATAGGCTGTTGCTTGCAGCAGCTGTTGGAGGAAATCCTAAAAATGTCAAGATTGGAACAATTATGATCCCCCCACCTAGACCAATCATTGAACCTAAAATTCCGGCTGCAAATCCCAAAGGAATTAGCCATAACTGATCAATCATGATAATGTAATCAGAGAATTTTCCACCATATAATTAAACTATTTTAGAATAATTAACGTCTGCAAAATAGAATTATCCTTTGTAGTCATTTCTAAAAGAATTTCATGACCTGCCAAATCATCAATTTTAGATTTAATATCACGCTTGTCTGAATCAATGTAAAAGGTTCGAACTCCCTCCAACCATGCAGAGATTGTAGGATAGTTTTCAGATTTTTCTTCTTCCCAGCAGTCACAAACAAGCGTTTCTATCATCACCTCAAAGACTGCAAAAACTTCATCTTGATTTGATTCCAGAGAAGGAGTTTCAAGGTTAGCAATAGCTAAAACAGGGGACTGAATATCACCCCCGATGTTAATATTTCCAAGAGCAGTTCCCTCATAATCCAATACCGCAGTGGTGGTACAATACTCTACACTTCTTGGAAGTCCCTTTTCAAAATAAGTACAGTATTGACTTATGGTGTGATCAGTGATTGCCGTAGGAGAAGAGACAAAAATATTATGATCTTTTAAATTATTTTGAATTTTTTCAATATCATAATAAGTAAATCCTGCATCATAGATTAATTGAGATTCAGAGTCTGAAGAGGCATCATTTAACAATAGGAAAAAAACAGAAAGGACAATTACAATTCCCACCAAAATAGGAACGATAATCATCTTGTTCATAAAAAAATAGATTTTTTATTCAAAGATAAGGCTTTGCAATATTAAATCGAAATTATAGTTAGTTTAGAATCACGAGTTATGTTATTTTGATCAACAAATCCAGCAGTGACCTCTAAAACATATGATGCTTCATTGTCAGGAACTACACTTTGACAAGACGTGATTTCAACTACTGTTTTACATGGTGGAACATTTTGTTCAATATGTACAATGGATCCATCTTGATCAAACCAAATCATATCCAATGGGAATTGCATGTTAAGCATCCATAAAGAATACAAGCCAGGTTCTGTAAATATGAAAATCATTCCCTGATCATAAGGAAGTTGTTCTTGAAACATTAATCCCCTAACACGTCGTGGTTCAGAGTCTGCAATTTGAACTTCAAGTGGAACATCATCTATCATAATAGTACCACGTGGAAATTCAACTGATTCTAACTTACTATCGCCAGGAAGAGTCAGCATCCCAATAATCCCAATAATCACGGCTGCAATTGTAATTGGAATTAATGCTTGAGCACGAGTTGTCATGAAATAATTTGTATGGATCCTTTTAAAATGTGTTAGATTGTTCCAAATGAGGAGTTTTGAATCTAATCACTCAAAATCCCATTCAGGAAGAAAAACAATTTCATCTCGCCCTAAATTTAGCATAGAGAAAGGCATATTCTTTGTTAATCTCATAGAGGGTTCATAACAATTCAGACTGTTGCAGATCAAGCACAGCCAGCTACCCCCATCCACATGAGTCATAATCATTTGAAGATCATCGCCATTACAATGATAACAAACTTCAGGAATTTGATCTAACTGTTTGGCTCTGCAAATTATTAGCCTACCCGCCTCATCATAATCGGTCATGGAGTATCTGTAAGAATTGCGGACTTAAGCATATTGGAATAAAATCTGCTCACTTGGAATGTTTTTTGATAAACTTTTTTTTTCTTTGCTGTTCACTTTTGTATTTTTTAATTCGTTGTTTTGATTCAGAGAGTTTTTCACCTTTCTGTTTTCTCCCATCTTTTTTCTTTGATTTTTTCTCAACCATGTCATTCATCTGAATTAGGATTTTCGTTCTTTTGAAAAGTCATATCTGGTCCTTGACATGACTCACATTTTTCCATTATGCCAAATTGATTCATAAACTTGCCTTTACCATCACATCTAAAACAATTCAATCTATTCTGGTTTGTTCATATGAGCATTAAAGTTTTCTAACATACAGATCATCAGGACTTTGCAATGTCATAATCTTCTTTCCCGTTACCAAATTTCTGAGTGATAATTTTTACTCGGTATTTTTTTCCTCTTTGTATATCATGAGCCAAAACTGTAGGTTTGTCATTATCATAAAATTTTGCGACGATCATCTTTCTTGAAGTATAAAAGTTCTTTACACCATCAAACTCTTCTTCAGTTTCAATATTGATCTCAGTGATGTTTTCTTTACCAACTTTTCTTTGAACACTATCAACTTTTACAATAGTGAAAACACCCTTGTCATCTAGTTTAGAAAGTGGAGATTCAGTCATTTCTTACTCGTCGTCTTGCCCATCAGTATTGATGTTATCACATTCAGGCATTGATGTTGAAATTTGATCGTTCTGTTTTATTAAATAATCAAATAAGTTCATGAATTTTCTACTAAACTTTTGAACTTAAGCGTATTGGAATTTAGAATCTAAGATGTGCTTTGCACCATACATGAATAACAAAGTTCTTTCTCAGTATATTCGGATAAAAGGCGATTGCAGTTTGTGCATCTTTTTTGTTCATTTCTAACAAGTTTTTCAATATCAGGTAATTTTTGGCCATATTTCAGATATTTGCTTTTTCCAAACCAACCCATGTTTTAAAAAGAATTGGGAGAACTTAAGCATAGAGTACAAAATCCAATCAACAACAAGATTCTCCAATTCATTGAGAATCATTGATGAAGTTAATCACCATTACATTACAGAATTCTTGAAATCGCTAATTGTAGACATGTTATTTTTTGTCTGATGCCCAATGTCATGTATTGTGGAACCATTGTATTTTTTGTCAAGATATCTACCAGCCACTATCATTGGTCCGCCAATAGCGCAAGTCACACCAGTTGGTTCAGGAATCCACAACATCAAAAAGCCTATTTTTTGAAGTTTTTTACCTGGGGCAGGTGCTTTTTGAAGAGAACCCAATGAACGAGCGGTGTGCGTGTCATCAAAATTGCTAACTTCAGTATACAGATTTGCTCTACGTTTAGCAGAATCAGAGAATTTCTTCAATTTATCTAGACGTTCCTTTAGTGGGTCAACCATTCCATCGTTGATTTATAAAAAATTAGTTAAGAAACAGAGATCAACTCCGGTCACATTCAAGTCAACAAAGAATAGCTAAAATCAAGAAAAAGACACTCAATTATACTAGATTTTATTTAGATACAAAGACACATGAAAGATAAAGATTCCAAGAGACTTGATTCAATCAAGGCAGCTCATCAATTAGAGAGAACTCGTTCAAGTACAAGAATGGAAGATTATTTAGAAATCATAGGAGAATTAGTTGAACTAAAAGGATATGCAACGACTTTGGATATTTCAAGATACATGAATGTCAGTGCACCAAGCGTTACCAAAATGCTTCAAAGACTAGATGAAAACGGATTTTTAGAATATGAAAAATATCATGGAATCAACCTTACAGATAAAGGGATAAAGACAGCAGAAGGAATAAGACAGAAACACGGAATATTGTTAGAGTTTTTTGAAATTTTAGGGGTAGGGTATGACACAGCAAACCAAGATACAGAAGGAATTGAGCATCACCTAAATCCAAAGACCATCAAACAGTTAAGAAAATTTATAACATTTTTGAAAGCAAATCCAAAAATCATAGATAATTTTAAAAATCTTTGAGATAAAGCTTGATCTCATTTTGTGAAGATATAAAATTCATTAATGCCCGTGCAGTATCAGAGCGTTTAGGGATTTTTATTTGTCCCTTCTTCCCAATTCTAACAGATGCGATAAATTTTTCATTTGCATAAATGTCTGCATGCATTGAAGTAAAATCCCTATTCACAGTAAGCAAAATAGCAGTTTTTGATTCTGAAAAACTAAAGGGCAGATCATTAGATGTTAATGACATATCGTTAGAAGATTTTTCTACAACATCAATGTGAACTTTGAGTAATTTTTCAATTTCATTAATGTTTGAGCCCCCTCTACCAATTATGGATGCAATATTTCGTTCATTAACCATAACTTTGACTCTATTATCAGATAAAATTTCAACTTCCACATTAGGATCATATCGTCGAAAAGTTTCTTTGATTTTATCTTCTGCTAGTTTTTCTATTCCAATTTTATCAACTTTTTTTCCTACGGGAACTATGACATTCTCTTCACCAAAGGTGTAAATCTCATGTTCTAGTACATTATCTTCAAAATTCCTAATCTCAATTACAGGTCTTGCCAAATCAGATTCAGTCATACCAGTAGGGACTTTTACCTTTAATTCTAAATCGTAGACTTTTTGAATTCCACCATCCTTTACAAAAACCACAGTATCCAAAACGTTTGGGATAATTCCCAGCTCAATTTTTCCAATAAAGCGCTGAATTGCATCCAATGGCGAATTTGCATGGACTACTCCAACCATCCCCACTCCAGTTAATCTCAAATCAGCAAAGGTAGCAAAATCCTCACGTCTTCGAACTTCATCAAAAATCGTATAATCAGGTCGTACAAGTAACAAAATATCAGCAGAATTATCAAAACTCCCATCAAGTTTGCCATATTGAGTTACTCCAGGATCAACTTGTAAATCGCGCGGAGATTCAAATGTTTTTACAATCTTTCCCTTTTGATGGTAAAAATTTGCAAGACCAGATGCAAGAGTACTTTTTCCAGAACCAGGAGCACCTGAAATAACAATGCCTTCTGCACTATCAGAGAACCTCTCCATTAATTTTTCAGAAATAGCATAGTCATCAAGAGACAGTTTTACAATTGGGTGAACTATAGTAATTTCAAAAGAGTCTGAAAAAGGAGGATAAGTGATTGCAATTCGATAATCGCCATGTTGAACTACAGATGCACCAGTTTTTGATATTTCCAACGTACTAGAATCAGAGATGTTTACAACATCCAATATTTGAGATGAAATCATTTCCAAATAATCTTTAGAAAGATGATCATCATTTAGCTTTGTCAATACAAATGCACCAGGTTTTCCTTTTTTTGCCAAGGGACATTGATTTTCTTTAAGATGAACACTCATAGTTTCAGAATCAAAAAATTTGAGAAATTCCAAAGATTCGTTTTTGAATTCAGGTTTTAGAAAAATTGTTTCAACACCCTCTGCCTGAGCAACTAAATGCTGCACATGATCAGAAGTGTATAGAACAGCATTGTTTTGTTTAGCCATATCTACTATCAGGGAATCAATTCTCCCACTGCTTGCAAGTTTAACATCATCTGAAGAAGGGTGTGTACCACTAACAACTACATTTAATCCATAACTTCCAGATAGAGATTTTAGTTTTTGAATTCTCTCAAGACCAATGAATCCTTGTTCTTTTTTCTTTGATGCCTGAGATTGCAATTCATCAAATACTGCCTGAGGAATAATAATCTCAAAATTTCTAATACTTCCAGATTCAATTCGAGAGACAAGTTGGCCGTTGACAATCACACTGGTATCAGCTACAATTTTTGACAATTTTCTAATCAATTTTACAATTAATCTAGGCCCTAAATTACTTTCTTAAATTAATGATTTTATGGATTCCAAAACACCGTTAAAATCAAAAGGTTTTGAAATGTATGATGAGGCACCACCATCCAAGCATTGTTGAATGACTTTTTGATCATCACTTGCAGTAATTAGAATAATTTTTGCAGTAGGATCATATGCCATTACTTCTCTTACAACAGTAAATCCATCTTTTTTTGGCATTGCTAAATCCAACAACAAAACTTGAGGATTATACTGTTTATAGAAATCTACGGCCTCAGCACCATCTGTTGCTTCTCCAATAATTTCATGTTCCCCAATTGACAAAATATCCTTCAAAACAAGTCGAATTGCATCAGAATCATCTGCAATCAAAATTTTGGCCATTGTGTTTCTTTAAAGTCACACATTAAAAAATGTCAGCATTCAAACCTCAATCAGAGTTCATTGATGTTCTTAGTAATTTGACTAAAATCATAGTCAGTCTCATTCATTGATTTTTTCATGTGGATAATAGAGGGCAAAATCAAATCAAAAATTCCATTAATTGAGACACCATCAGCCATTTTCTTAAAAAAATCATCAAGTAAAGAAGAAAAGGTTCCAAGGGATTCTTTGCCCATCATAGGTGCCAGACCTTTAATTTTATGAGTGTGTTTTTGAAGCCTGGGAGAATTTAGAGATATATCAGCATCGTTTGTACATGATTTTAAAATATTTTCAAGGGATTCAATATCAGCATTTACTTCCTTAGTTGCAACAGCAATAAATTCATCAGACATGATAACTAGAATTCACCCATTATTTTTATAGCCTGCTATACGTATTTTTTTGTTATGAAGATAGTTAGTAAAGCATATGTTTTGATATCTGTTCTCATAGTTGTTGCCGTTTTTAATTTATTTTTATTATATCAAGATCAGCAATTGGAGACATCACAGTCATACTCTATTATTGGAACTGGAGATGTAAAAGTAAAAGCTGAATCTATTGCAGGTTTGGCAACATCAGTTGCAAGTGGGGTAACGGTGGATAAAGGAGAACTTGAAAAAGAAATTGAAGAAATACAATCAACATTGGCAATTATTAAAAATGGGGGGGAGTTCAAAGGACAAGCATTAACAAGTATTCCAACATCATTAATTCCAGATTACAATAAAGTTCTAACATCATGGGAGTCTTACAAAGAAAAAGCAGTTAAAGTAGAAGTGACATCAGTGTTTGATTCGGAAGCTACAGGTGCAATGAATTATGTTTTACAGAAAAATCAAGAATTAGTTTTACTAACAGATGAATTAAAAAAAGAAATTAATGATTTGGACAGAGATTACAACGAACACAAACAAATCTCAAAGGATTTAGCTGATTATGCCAAAATTATCGGACAGCAAAGCCTCCTTATTTCTATCGGAGAAGGGGATAATGCTCAAGAAATACTGCATGAAAAGAACTTGCAATTTGAAATAGGGTTAAGAAAATTGCTACAAATTTCTACAGCAGACTTGGATGTAGAAAAAGTTGGAATGACCCATGAGAAAATAATTCCAATACCAAGAGAGAATTCAGAATCATTAAGAAAATTAGATCCATTGTGGGAGTCAATTAAAATAAAAATAGAAATTCTTGAAGAAAGGGCACTTTTATCACCTGAATTTAATTCAGCAAAAAATGAAATGAATAATGAAAAATATATTTTGTTTAGCAACATTGACAATCTGCAAAATTCATGGAATGAAGAGCTAAAAGCCCAAGGTTCAGAGGGACAAATCATCATACAAATTCTATTAGGAATAGATATCGCAGTGTTCTTTTCAGTTTTGTTTGTCATCAGACAATCACTTTCCCCACTAGATTCAATCAGTAAGGCACTCTCAAGGGTAAAAGAAGGAGTGTATGGTGAAAAAATAGAATATTCAGGTACGGATGAAGTAGGACAACTTGTAACAAACTTCAACATAATGTCAGATACAATTAAAGAGAAAGAAGAAGATGCAAAAAAAACAGACATTGCAAAAGATGAATTTCTTGCAATGATTACACATGAATTAAAAACACCTCTAGTTCCAATTCGAAACATCTGGACGGATACCGATTACAGCAGTTACGACCCTGAAGTTAGTAACTTTTCCAACGCACCCATCGGTTCCGTTGAAGTGGCACCATTCCCCACTTCCAAATCCTGGTATTTCCAGATTTCCGCAGGCTTATAAGAGAGGAGTACAATCATGAAAAATATGTTTACCAAAACTCGTTTTGCTATTCTAACGGGTCTGGCTGTGACAGTTCTCATGCTCTCCTCTTGTGGGAGTCAGGACATCAATGACCAGAACAACCTCGACGTGAACAGTCCTTCCGTAAGTATCCAGGGCCTGGCTCTGGGCTTGGAAGCAGGCGTTCGGGACAACATTAACACCTACTACCGGGTAACCGGCAGCATTGGCCGAGAAATTTACTATTTCCAGGGTGCAGACCCTCGTTTTACCGGTGAGCTTCTAGAAGGCCCCATCGATAATGGCGGATTCCTCCTGCTTCGCCCCTGGGAATCAGCCTATCGCGTTATCCGCAACGGCAACGATATTCTGGCCAGAATGAGCGCATTGGGACTCAGCGGCGAGCAGGCCAACGGTGCCTCTGGTTTTGCAAAGACCTACATGGCCTACGCACACCTGAGAAACCTCACCTACACCTGGGACAACGGCATCCGTTTTGATGTGGCTGGCGAACTGCCCGGCCCCTTCATTGACCGCGCCGCTGCCCTGGACGCTATTGCCGCTCTCCTGGACCAAGCCTATAACGAACTGACC
Organism: uncultured Nitrosopumilaceae archaeon; assembly: GCA_942490965.1. Taxonomy (GTDB): domain Archaea; phylum Thermoproteota; class Nitrososphaeria; order Nitrososphaerales; family Nitrosopumilaceae; genus Nitrosopumilus. The sequence goes on from CALNZF010000059.1 coordinate 16,222, forward strand.
AGCGCTGGTTCTTCTTTCGCTTGGAACACTACTTCCGGTCTGGCTGCTTTCGACACGCCTGCCACCTTCGCGCAACTCAACCGCGGCTTTAAAGCTCGGGTTGACGCATACCGTGAAAACTGGCAAGGTGTTTTGGACGCATTGTCCAATTCCTTCGTAGACGCCAATGCCTCCATGGACCTGGGCGCTTACATGCTCTTCAGCCTTGCTGCTGGCGACACCGTAAACCCCGTCTATGAAGATCAGAACGGATCACTGCTCATCCTGCACGGACATCCCAGTATGGTAACCGATGCAGAAGCAGGGGATGATCGTCTGGCCAGAAAAATCAACGTGCGTAGCTCAACCACGGTATTTGACGCGCTCTCCAGTAATCTGGGTGTGACCACTGCCGCCAGAGCCGACGCTCCCTATCCCATCATGCGCAATGAAGAACTACTTCTGCTCCGCGCAGAAGCCAATATTCATTTGGGCAATCTAGACGTTGCTGCCACCGACATCAACAATGTTAGAGCGGTATCTGGCAACTTGGGTCCAGTGAACCTTACCGACATGTCTTCCGCTATCGACCAACTCCTTCATGAGCGCCGTTATTCGCTCTTCCACGAAGGCCATCGTTGGGTGGACATGCGTCGCTATGGCAAACTGAACGAACTGCCTCTGGATCGGGCTGCAGGTGATGCAGGCTCCAGTCGCGGTCCCGACATTGTCATTGAGAACATGCCTCGTCCCAACAACGAGACCTGATCTCAAGCTTTGGCGTACTAAACAAAACCCGGACTCTGGTCCGGGTTTTTTTTTGCCCCATCCCTTCTTATCAACTCCAGTTCATGCCCTGGCCCTTCTCCTCTGATAATGGTATAATAAAAATACAGAACAGGTGTTCTGTTTTCTTGATATATGCAACACAATTCCAGTTGTTGCCATACCAAAACTTAGGAGAAAAACCATGAACCATACTGTTTCCCTGCTCACATTACTAACTTTCATTGTCCCTGCTATGGGGCAGGTGAATGAATCTATAAACCAGGCGTCCTATTCACAAGTGGCCATGTCTGGAATAACCGATCACTTCTATAATTGGCTGAATTCCCAAGGATATGGAGGCTACGATTTCGCGAGAGACGATCTTTCGGGAGGAAGTTACGGAGGCAAAACCGGTAATAATGACCCCATCCAACATGATCCGGTAATCTTCATCCACGGAAATTCGGACAAGGCGGTTGGAACGGGGTTCGGTCAGACCGGCTGGGCTGAATCCATTGCCTATTTTAAAAATAACGGCTACACAGACGCGGAGCTATACGCAACCACCTGGGGCCCGGCAGATGCGGCTAATGCGTCGGATCAGTACCATTCTCGGGAACATCTCACACGAATCAGAGCCTTCATTGAAGCAGTGCTCCAATATACGGGAGCAGCCCGGGTAGATATTGTCAGCCATTCCATGGGAGTAACCCTTGCCAGAAAAGCCATAAAGGGAGGATCTGCTCATGACGCGGCTGATGGCGGCTATTACAACTTGGGAAGTCCCTTAACCGGATCAATTGACACCTTTGTAGGCATAGCGGGAGCCAACCTGGGTCTCACCACCTGTTACCTTTCCGGACCAACAACCCCAACATGCGGCTCTACCAACGGTCTTTATCCCGGTTACCTATACTGGGGGCTGGGGCCTTATGGGGTTTCCGACATGTTGGACGACATAAATACAAGCTCCGGTTATGAAGGGTCTTATGTATACACCATCTGGTCCACTGTAGACGAGATCATTGGATATGGAAACCTTGTGTACGGCAGTTACACGTCGCGAATTCCCGGCCAGGACGGGGAGAAGGTCTATACATCGGTGCCTTACGGGCACTTCAACAGCAAGGATCTCACAGCATATTATCAATTGAGAATGGTAAGAGACCATGCTGTAAACTAGCACTTTTGTAGATGCCCGCTGATTTCAATTTAAATGGAATCTTTGCGGGCAGCCCTACCATCCAAACTGAATCTACCCGGTTCATGATTAATGAGGTGAAAGCAAACCCCCAGGAGACAGAGGTTCTTCACCAGGTTACTGCGCTGATAGACATCCCAGAGCCAGTGCCATGAAACGGGTAGATCACCCGGTTTGTTAAAAACCGCGGGGAGATGAACCGCGAGGGTAACGGTCAAGAGGAATACAGAGAGCATTAATCCACCCCATGTCATCTTGAAACCCAATAGGATAGACAAACCGCCCCCAAGCAGAATCATTCCAGCAAGAATGGAGAAGGGTCGTTTCCAAGCCAGCCAATGGGGCATCATTTCTTGAATAATGGCGTCGGAAAAAAGATGTTCCATGCCCAGTCCTAGAAAAATGAGACTGAATAAAACCCGAAAAATCAGTTCTGTAAGATCATAATTCAGCCTGTGCAGCAAGGTTACATCCCCATCCGTTTGGCTTTTTCCATTTTCTCACGATGCCGTTCAAAAAATTCAGAAAGTTGATTGAGATCTTTTGCAAGGACAAGAGAGGGATGACCAGGAGGCCAGATTTTGGTTTCAGCGCCCACCAACCCGGAGTTGATCAAACTGCCCAGACCGTGCAGGTCGTATTTAATGCCCTTACATGCCGGGGCGTCAACCCGCCACCCATCTTCCGCGTAGACCGGACCAGTGGGAAGAGGCTTGCAATTCTGTTTGCGGTCTTTATTAATCACAAACTGCTTGTTGCAGCTGTTGCAGGTGGTTCTCAGCTCTCCCGCAGGCAGTTTGTCATAGGGGATTTGGGAACATTTTCTACAGTTGGGACAGGTTATTTCCAGATTCATGGCGGTTCTCCCAGTAAGGCAGTTACAGGCATTGTAGCAAGAAATCACCCAATTGGGGACACCCAAAATCACCCAATTGGCGGTAGCTGTCAAGATTCTTTTCGCATTAATTGTTGAAGTAAGGAGTTCCCCCCTTGATACACAACGCCGCCCCC
>CALNZF010000060.1:0-2857 GCA_942490965.1 uncultured Nitrosopumilaceae archaeon
CATAGTTTCATCATCAACATAATATCTTCCCTCACCATTAAGCTTTTATAGGGATTGGAATTTTCTCATTTAATTTGAATTTGTTTGTAAATGGAGTGGTGTTGTTTTCTACAATCAAAATTAGTCCATTCACACATAAAATTAAGAGATTCATTTTTGAGCAACACTCCTGGGAGTAATCCCGATTCTACAAGAATTTGAAATCCATTGCATACACCCAAAACAGGAATTCCTTTTTCAGCCATTTTTTTGACATCTTTAATAATTGGACTGTGAGCTGCAACGTGACATGCCAGCTCTAGTCTATCACCATAAGAGAATCCACCTGGAAGAATTACAGCATCAATATTTTTCGGCAATTCTTTTTCATGCCAGTAATATTCTGCATCTAAATGAAATACGTCAGTCAATACATGATACATATCACGATCACAATTACTGCCTGGAAAAACTACAACTCCAACTTTCACAATTCTTCAAACATTCAGAGATATTTAATTTGAATTAATCAGAGTAAATTCGTATGTAAAGAAACCACTTGATCGCTATGACTCAAGTAAGGGATATCATGGAAAAAAATGTAATCACCATTGATCATAACAAAACAGCACTTGATGCATCACTCATTCTAAAAGACAGAGATCAGTTTTCTAGTAATCATGAAAGAAGAAAAAACCGTAAGAATTGTTTCAGAAAGCGACATCGTAAGAAAAATCACAGCAAAAGATCTCAATTCATCACAAATTCAATTAGAGAACATAATGTCTAAAAATTTCAAATGGCTCAAACCAGATTCAGAGATAGAAGATGCTGTTCAAAAGATGCTAAACAACAATATCAGACGATTAATCGTGCGTGAAAATGAAAAACTGGTAGGAGTGATAACTCAGACAAATTTAGCAGAGTTTCTCAGAAGTAAATTGCTGATTAACGCCACAATGTATAACATAAATTCAGAATAGAGTCAATTTTCAAAAACATCCATTGTAACTATACTTACCATAGGATTGTAAATTCTCAATTCATCACAAATTTCCTGCACTTTGGACTGGGCAGATTTTTTATCTTTTTCCTTGATTGTAAATTTTAGCATCTTTGCAGTTTTTATATTTGAAACAGTTTTGTGAGTTCCTTTTAGAACTAAATCATTTAGAATGGTTTGGCCTTCAGGATCACTAATTCCGGGTTTGTTTTCAATAGTTACATTGACTTGGAAAAGTGCCATCTACAAATTAAAAAATCAAATCGAGGTTAATCTATCTTCCGAATAATTTTGTGCTTTTATAGTTATTTTGAAATAGATGGCAGGTATCCGGGTTTGAGGACTTGTGTTGTCAAGATATCACCAGGCCAGATCCGGTTACTTTGAATTCATTTTTTCCTTAACATATTCTGTATAAATTCTGTAAAGGCCAGATTGGTAGTTTGGATTTTCAACAATCATTAAATTATTTTTCAAATCTTCTTTTGATAGATACATGCCTTTCTCAAAAATTCCTCTATCGTCTAGCGTTATGCAAATATCTTGCCATGCAAAAACTTCTTTTGGATTTCTATTAGCCGTAGCATAATACACGTACAATAATCGAAGTTTATTGTATTCATCTAGAGTCATCTCTTTTCCAAGTATGTAATTTCTTTTCAGAGTTTGAAAGTAGATCAATCCATCTGCAGTCAATACAAAATCAAATAGATTTGGATAATCATCAATGTCTACAGGATACAGGGGGTTTTTTTGATCTATCACATAGTGATTATGTGAATTTGCTATAAAAGAAGACAAAAAGTTGCCCAGTCACATAGAGATGGAATTTATATCAGAATAATTTACAATATTTCATAATGGCAAAAGGCAGAATGCGATACTGGAAAATCACATCTGAGGAATTGGCAGGTTATGCATATGATGAGAAAAATTTGCTAAACTGGGAAATCAAATGCATTAGAGAACCAGAAGATGAGGCTCATTTTATCGGTGTTTTCATGTATAGAAATGGAACAGCATATGATTATGAATCAGTTAAAGGAATATGTTATTTTTACAACAATATAGATAGAAAAGAATTACCTGAAATTACCAAATTCCTTCAAGGAAAATACAATGGTAAAGAGATGGAAAAAGGAGATAGAATAATCCTCAAAGGCTCTAAAGAAATCTATTCTGCCACAGACATTTCAAATTTGGCAAAAGAGATGGAATCTAAATTTAATGTAAAGGCAGTCATATCATTAGAATTTGGAGGAATTACTGCCGATGCACTCAAAGAAGCAGGACTTCCAGAAGCAAAATTATTGCCAATTCCGACATAATTATTATAGTTTAAGATTAATGATAACAAATGTCCGAAGAACTAGACGGGATTAATGAACATCTTAATGAATTAAGAAAAAGACTTGTTAGAATAGTTTTAGTGATAGGAGGAATTTCTGCATTTCTTTTAATGGTTCATGCAGAACCAATTCAGATTAACCAATTCACATTGTATTATCCCACACTTGAACCAACTCACAATATGGCAGCACAGATAACAAATCACATGAGAATAAATTTAGTTCCAGAAAGCGTGCAATTAATTCAAACAGCGCCAGGTCAAGCATTCTTTGCTCAAATGTATGTTGCAGCTCTTGTCGGAGTTGTTGTAGGAATGCCAGTTATCATCCGAGAATTGGTAGGATTCATCAAACCGGCATTAAAAGAAAACGAGATTAATGTTAGCAGAAGCATCTCATTACCGGCATTAGGATTATTTGTGGCAGGATGTGTATTCTCATATAATTTTGTAATTCCATACATGTTGGAATTTTTGTATAAATACGGAGAGGGTGCAGGTCTAGTTACTTTTCTAAATGTGATGGA
>CALNZF010000061.1:0-12473 GCA_942490965.1 uncultured Nitrosopumilaceae archaeon
TGGTATACAACAAATAAAGAGTTTCAAATGATTTTAGGAATAATTTTTCTTTTTCAATTTCTCCAAAGCCCTTCAAATCTAATTCATGGACCATATTCTTATCAGAAATACATGTTCGATCTGAAACTAATTCTCCATAAACTAATGGGGCATCTTCCATAATGAAGTGGAAATCAAAGGATTTCCATATAAGCATTGGAGAATGTGGCAGATGTCCTGCTAACCGTTAAAATATGGGCGTTTTGGCTTGAGATTATCATGCATGGTGCAAATTATCGAGATGGAAAAGGTCAAGTCTTTACCAGAAAAGAATACATCAAAGGTAAACCACAAATCAAAATTGCAAAATTTCAAGGTGGCAAGAGAGGAACCTATCAGTATTGTGTTCAATTATTATTAAATGAAAAAATTCAGATTAGACATATGGCCATCGAATCTACAAGATTGGCAGCAAACAAAACACTAGAAAAAACAACTGGTGAATCAGGGTATTATTCAAGACTTAGAATTTATCCACATAATCTTCTTAGAGAAAATAAACAGATTGCAACTGCAGGTGCAGATAGAGTTTCAGAAGGAATGAGAAGATCATGGGGCAAAGCAACCAGTTTAGGGGCCAGAGTAAAACAAGGACAATGCATAATGGAATTATATGTAAACGGCGATGCTCATTTAACAGCTGCAAAAAAAGCACTTCATGGCTCATGTGTGAAATTACCAGGAACACCACTAATCAAAGTGATTGACTGGAACAAAGTATCACCATAAATTATCAAAATCAGATTTCTTATTTTTAACCAGTTCTAAAAATTCTTCAAATTCTTGTTTTGTGGGCTCTCTATCTAGAATTCTTTTAGATTGATAATAAAACGCATTATAAATTCGACCTACAACAATACCCAAAGCAAAAGATTTTGAATCATCAATATTTGAAAGTGATTGAATTAATTGTTTGATTTCATCTTTGTTTGATATAGAGTCTTGAATTTTTTGCTCTATTTTCTTTAGAAGCGTTTCATCCACGATGATTCTTAATCGAAATAGTTAAAAACAGTTTAATATCCAAATTCAGCCCTGAGGGTTGTTGCAGTTATAGTACAGTCTGGTTAGTACTCGTGCTTGCCAAGTACGTGACCCGGGTTCAAATCCCGGTAACTGCACCACTTTTCACTTATTCTTTGGAATCAATGCATCCTGAATAATCTCCAAGGCATCATGGGCTTTTTCTGGACGAGGCAATTGAATCATAAACACATTGTCTTTACCATAATTAGATTTTGGAGAAGTGAGAGCAAGCATCGAGGTGTTTGCAAGAGATTGAAAAAAAGCAAGATTGGTTTTTGCATCTACAAGGAATGTTTCAACGATATTACCTTTTGAAAAAGTCAATTTCACTTCAACAAACACATTGCCCAATCCATCGTGTAAAATATTCAAATCAGTATTAATGGACAAAGATTGTCCAGCGACTTTTGATAACATCTCATCATATTTTTTCTCATCTAATTCAATACAAGGAGTCTCATTTCCTTCAAAATCAAAAGTAGTGATTCCAGTGTGTACTTGATCTAGGAATCGCTTGAGTTCATCAGACATTTTCTTTTTTTTCCAATACTGGAATTACTCTGTCACCTGCCTTCATCAGCAGGGGAGAAATGAATGCAGTAATAATTGAAATTATACCAACTAAAGGAAACAAGAAAGCACTAACGGCACCTATGTCTACACCCACCTTAATTATTACAATTGAAAATTCACCTCTAGGTGCAGCCAAAGTAAAGGCAGTACGAAGTGCCTTACCACGTTTCTGTCTGAAAATAAAGTTTCCAATCATGTTACCTCCAAATTTCATTCCAGTCGCAACTGCAATCAAGGCAATTGCTACAAAAATATAATTTTCAAGTCGTGAAACATCCATCAAGGCTCCAACAGAAATAAAGAATATTGCAACAAACATGTCTTTGATTGGACTAGAAAGTAATTTTGCAACCTCTGCAGATTTAGACTCGGCAACCAAAACCCCTGCCAGAAATGCTCCAATTGCCACAGACAAGCCCACAATATTTGCAAATAAGGCATAACCAAAACAAACACCAAGTACACTAAGAAGTAAAATTTCACGATTTTCAGCAGCTGCAACTCTATCAATAAGAGGAGGAATTACACGAGTTCCAATAGCGAATGTACCTACAATCAAACCAGTTGCAACCAATACAACAACAATGATGGATTCAATAGATACAGTTCCCACCAAAGCGATAGACTGTAATGAAGAAATCAAAATAACAGCTATTACATCCTCTACAATCAAAACACCAAGAACCATGATGGAGGATTCTTTTTTTATTTTGCCCATCTCTTCCAATAATTTTACTATAATTGCAGTACTGGACACAGACAATGCGGCTGAAATAAACAGAGCATCCATGAAGTTCAATCCAAGTGCAGTAGCAGTGTAGAACAATACGCCTAACGTTGAAAATAAGCCTATAGTTCCAACACCGATAGCAACCCTGCCAATACTTTTAATTTTTGCATATGGGAATTCAATGCCAATTACAAAAAGAAGTAAAATGACACCAATTTCAGCAAAAAGATTCAATGCCGAAATATCAGATAAAATTCCAACACCTTCTAAAACATCAGTCGGCGGACCTCCATCAGGCAACACCCAAGACCAAAATGGAGATAGAGGTCCAATCAGCATCCCAGCAAAAAGATAACCAATGATCAAGGGTTGTTTAATTTTGAAAAAAGCAAGAGTTACAACAGCGCCAATAATCATGATAAATGCCAAATCGGTAACAAAAGTTGTGTGAGGTAGTTCAGGAGTAATTTGTTCTATTAAACTAGTTACAGTATTGTTAAGTGAGTTTTGAATTCCACTAGAATCTAGCTGAAGCAGAATGTTTTGCATGTTGTCAGTAAACGAATTTGTTTAAAAACGATTGTGAATTATATATTTGGAAATGTTCACCCCTCAAGGTCAGGCTCATTTATTTTCAAAATCTTTAACCTCTTTAAGCCCAAATATCATAATCGATGTGCAGAGTGATGATTAGGTCTACTGAATAAAATGAAGAGATATGACCTGGGGTATCTGACTGCATAATTGGTTACTTTGTAATCACCATTCTATTAATAGTACGGTACCATACCGTACTATATGATTCAATGTGAATATTGTCCAAGAGGGTTTATTGAAACAGCAAATGGATTGGCTGAAAAGACATTTCATGAATTACTTCATGAACCAGAAGTTGTAAACAAGTAACTCTTTACATTTTTTATTTTACACCCAACTTTTTTATCTTTAAATTTTAAATGATTGTATATGGCCGCCAAAGTTACAAAGAAGAAAACTACAGTCAAGGTAAAAAAAGAGCCTAATCCGTCAATATTATTAAAAAAAGTAGCATCAGTCTCAGATTCAAACAAAGCATTACAAAAAGAGATCAAAATTATGTCAAAAATCTTTGGAGAAAACCAAAAAGTATTAGTTTCTATGAAAGGGATGATTGACACATTAACATCAACATTAGAGCACATTCAAAAACAATCAAAACAAATCAACATAATAGAGGATGATACCCAAAAACTATACGCAGGGTTAAATCAAGTCAGATCACAATCAAATTTAGTAAATAAAATTAATGACCAGACATCCAAATTAGAAAAAGAAATCAACAGAATTTCAGAATTACAAAAATCATCAAAGCCGCAAGAATTATCACAGCAAGTTGAAGATAGCATAAATTCAATTCAAAATAACTCTCAAATGATTATCAAAATTGCTCAAAGAATTGATGAAGTAAGAGATGATTTGAGAAAAGTGTCTGGAAAAACAGATTCATTTTTAGAAATTGGTTCTGAAATGGACAGTCTAAAAAACACCATTAATGAAATTTCAGGAAAAACTGCAAAATTAGATACAGGTTCTCAAATTATTGAAAGCCTCAAACAGGAACTAGGGAGAATTTCTGAAGGAGTCTCATCTAGTTCAAATCTTCATGCGGAATTAGATGCGATTAAAATTACAATCGATGCAATTTCATCTAAAGCATCAAAAATTGATTCATTAGGAGGAGTAATTGACGGTCTAAAACAACAATTTGATTCCATAGCATCAAAAGCAAATTCAGTAGATAATTTGAGCCTAGAATCTATCAAAGAACTAGGAGGTAAAATCGATAAAATAGAGACTGAAATTAGTGCACTAGCTCAAAGAGCAGATTCCACAGCGTTTGTTGGGGAAGGGCTGAAATCAGTCCAGGAAGAAGTTTCCAATTTCAAACAAAATGTATTTGATAAAACAAACAGCATAGAACAAAAAATATCATCAGTATCAGATACTCTAAAAAGACAAGATGAATCAACAATAGAATTTCACAAAAAATCAGATAAACTCTTTCAAGAGGTACAAACAATCAGACAGGTCACCAGCAAGGCATCTAGTGATTCATCAAAAGAAATGATGGCTTTGTTAAAACTTTCGGAATACCAATCAAACATCAGAATGAATGCAGAGTCAAAATATGGCGTAGTGGAAGATATCGAGAAAATGGCATCACAGACAGCAGACATTGTAAACCTGTTTGACAGAATTTCAATAGAATCTGGAGAAAAAATCCCATTACCTCATGAAGTTAGACAGTGGGCCGTAAGTAAAATCCTAGATTGTGCAGACAAGTGGGAAGTAAGATTTAGCGATGTTTATTCGATTTTAACAAATGCAATTGGCAGAGACATGTTAAAAGAAGCAATTAGAGTTCAGCAAGTAAGAGACATCTATGGGATTAGAGCAGTAGATGAAATTAGAAAAGATCTAAATATTTCTTAAACGCCTGTTTCATCTTCTTTTTGAAGCTGTTCTTTCTTTCGTTTTAATATAGCAAAGATTCCAATAATTGCAGCAATCCAAATAGCACTAAACATCATATTTGCAGGACTGACATACATGTATGGAGTTGCATCCATGATGTTGATTTTCAACAGCAATGCACGTTCATTGATATCCAGCATGCCAGTGTGGTATGCAGAGTTATCTTTAGGAATATTTGAAATTTCATCAACTCCTGCAAACATGGCATCTATGTTATTTTGAATTCTAATAAAATTAGTAGATTCTGTTCCAAATATCCAAACAGGATTTTTTGAAATAATTTTACCTTCAGAATCGAACGTTTCAGGTAGATTGGACATGACGATATCCAAATCGGATTGAATTGCTATCAAATGTTCACGAATTAAAATAGGATCTGAGGAAGATACGATTCCATCGAGATTTCCTCTAATTCGGTCAAGAGGGTAAATATCAGAATTATATCCAGAAATTGCCATGTATCCTCCAAAAATAATTATTCCAAGTATTCCAATCATGGAAAGTTTGTAAACAGTATTTGCCATTTTTTCCTTCTTAGTTCTTGGTCGATTATCACTTGATTTATTTCTTTTAAATCGAGCATGAGACAAACTCATGTATGCAATGTAAAAAAATCCAATTGCTTGAAGAGCAATTATTGGTACAAACACAGGATTGTTTGAGAATATCGCAATGAAAATTCCCATTATCCCATAGACTCCAAAAAATATTTCCAAAAGAGTTGTTTGTGTAAATGGTAAATTATATGCTTTATCTCTCCAATCATCTTTTTTTGTTACAATACCATATTTTGGAGTTCGATGAAATTCATTTTTTTTACCAAGAATTGCATCAAAAACTGCAACCGTGTTATTGACAGACATACCAGCATTATAAACAAGCAATGCTGGAAGTAATTTTGCTTTTGATTTCCATGACTTGTTATACATACCCTGTATAACTATCACATATGCACCAGGCCCCATGGCAAGATATGTTGCAATTGTCAATGCAGGTAAAACACTTACCACATAGAGATTAACTTGTCCTGCCAACAGTATAGGCAATGCCAAAAATTGTATCAACACTAACGGATAAACAATGTGACGAGTTAGTTGGATAAAGGCCTGAACTTTTGCTTCAATTGCAACATTCCTTTTCAGTGCAACATCAGAAAGTAATTTTATTGCACATTGGATTGATCCTTTTGCCCAACGGAATTGTTGACGTTTAGCCCCATTCATTTGGGCAGGTAATTCAGCATCAACTACAATATCAGGTAAAAACAAACATTTCCAACCTTTCATTTGAGCCCGATAACTAAGATCAAGATCTTCTACAAGGGTAGCTGTATGCCAACCTCCAGCATCTTCAATACACTCACGTTTCCAGATTCCCGCAGTACCATTAAAATTCATAAAAAGATGAGAATTGCTTTTTGCTTTTTGTTCCACAAGAAAATGAAAATCAATACTGAGTGCTTGCACTTGAGTTATTGTAGAATAATTTTCATTAACATGTCCCCATCTGCATTGAACTAAACCAATATCAGATGTTGCAAAATGAGGTATTGCTCGTTTAAGAAACCAAGTTGGAGGGATAAAATCAGCATCAAATATTGCAACAAGTTCAGAATCGGTTGTTTTCATTGCATGTTTCAAAGCACCAGCTTTGTAGCCCTTTCTTGTTCCACGTCTTATATGTTCAATTTGAAATCCTTGTTTCTTGTAATCATTAACCACATCCTCAAGTAATTCAACAGTGTCATCGTCAGAATCATCACAAACCATTATCTTCATTTTGGCTTTCGGATAATCCAAATGACAAACTGCATCAACTAACCGTTTTGCAACATATTTTTCATTGTAAATCGGTAATTGAATAGTAACAGTGGGAGTTCCCCAATCAACAGTAGGATGAGGTTCTTTTCTAGTTCTTGAAAGAAATGCTAGATAATAGAAATTAACAGTATAAGCTGTAATAATTATAGCAGATAAAATAAACAGATCAAATACAAATGAAGTAAAAGGGTTGATTGCCATATCCCTAATTCGACAGAATTACTAGTTGTTATTTAAATTGAAAGAAATTAAAATTATTTTTGCTCATAAATTTTGATTGCTTGTGGAGGGCATACACCTTCACATGCAAGACAGAAAATGCAATCAGGCTCTTTTGACATTAATGGTTTTTTATCTGATGCAGGATTTCCAGGAGAGTCAAACCATTCGTATACACCAACAGGGCATGCTTCAATACATCCACCATCTGCAATACAAATATCATAATCCACTGAAACGAATTCACCCCATACACCCATGATACCATTACTTGTACCTCGTCTTCCCCAAGTTTTGATTGTGTGTTCAGGAGCTTCATATGCTGCAGTTTGTTTCATTTTGGATTTATAATCAACATCAATCGGACCAGGTTTTGCCCCATCAGGAATTTCAATTGAATCATCATCTTCTCCTTCTTCATCATCTTCTTTTGCCTCAACTGGTTTTGGTTTTGCACCAAGAACAATTTTTGCAAGAGGCGTTAATTCTTCCAGTTTTTGAATTGCAGCAACTTCAGAAATTTTTTCAGATTTAACAAAATGTGAAACCATTTTGTCAGCTAAAATTGTATTTCGTAAAATAGTGTCAATGACCATTTTAGCAAAATGATCAGCCTTTTTTCTATAATCTTTTACCCAATTAGGGTCTCCAAATTTTTCAATTGGAAAAATTTGATAAATAATATCTACAACTTCACCAGTGACAATTTCTACTGTAACGGACAAATCAACTTCCTCGTATCCTTTTGCATCAGGATCATCCATGTTTTGCTCTTTCCAACGATATGTTGCAAAAATCCTATCAGCATACATATCCATTTCAAATGCCTTTTTGAGACCATCGTGAACAGATTTTAGTTCAGTAGGTTCTTCGAGTTTGATTGGCAATCTGTAAAGTCCAAGTTTGAATCCATGTAACGGGTAAACACCGCGTTTTGCAGTTGGAGCCTCCATTGACCATACTCGATCTTTAAGGAGTAAAGACATCTGTCTGTAGTGATTTGATTTTATTTAAAAAGGTTATCAGTCGTCATCAGGACATGTGAGTTCTCTAAGTTCAGTGTATTTTTTTTCCATTGCTTCGGCATGAACCAGTACTTGTGACAGATCAAAAGAATCCTTTTCAAAATACCACCTAATTGGAACCCAATGCCCTATTCCATCCATATCATGAATCATCCCTTTATCGGCTTTGACATTAATTTTTTCATCAAGAGATGTTTCTTTAATTTCAAGACCACGTTTTGTTTTATCCTCAAGTATGATATCAGATTCACCGTCTTTGATAAAATAGAAAGTACCCGTCTTAAGAACAGGGAGATCTAAAAGCAATTTATTTTTCCACAGGATTTCCTATCATGTTTCCCCATTCAGTCCAGGAACCATCATAGTTTCTGACTTTTGGATATCCAAGTAGATATTTTAATACAAACCAACTGTGTGACGAACGTTCACCAATTCTACAATAACAAATTACATCTTTGTCCGGAGTAACTCCTTTGGGTTCATAATTTTGTCTTAATTCTTCAACTGCTTTGAAAGTTCCATCAGCATCGTTTACTGCAGTTGCCCAAGGAATATTATTTGCATCAGGAATATGACCTCCTCTTTGTGCATGCTCCATAGGATATTCTGGAGGGGCAGTAATTTGGCCAGTGAATTCTGCAGGAGATCGTACATCAACTAGAACAGTGTCTTCTTTTCCTAATGATCTACTTACATCAAAAAGATATGCGCGCAGTCCTTCATCTGGAGGCTGTCCAACATAAGTTGATGGAGATAGTTGTGGTTCGTCAGTAGTGTATTCTTTATTTTCTAATTCCCATTTTTTTCTTCCGCCATTCATAATTTTTAGATTTTCATGACCGTAAATTTTGAAAACCCAGAAAACAAATGCAGCAAACCAATTATTAAAATCACCATAAAGAATTACTTCAGTATCTGCAGTTATTCCATTTTTTGACATTAATGCTTCAAATTCTTTTTTACTAATAATATCTCGAGTAACAGGATCATTGATGTCACGTTTCCACCAGATTAAACTAGCGCCCTTAATGTGACCTTTTTGATATCCATTTACAGGGTCATAATCAACCTCAACTAATTTCCTTTTTTCATTAGGGGGATTTTGTGATACCCATTCTGTATCTACTAAAACTTCAGGGTGAGCGTAACTCATAATTTGTACGGATTTGTTTTCATACTTATTTGTTTTTCCAAAGAGTAAGAAAAATATCATTTTTAAGTAAACACAATTCAGAAGAACTGCTTGAAACTACAAAAAGTAGCAGTTGTTAGCAAAGTAGGATCCAAGGATTCAGAGCAGGCTGCAAAAGATGTCACAAAAAAGCTTTTAGCAATAAAATCAACAGTATTTACAATTTCACCAATTCAAGTTGAAGGTGCAAAACAAATTGATACATTAGAGGAATTAAAAAAGGAAAAATTAGATTTAGTAATAACACTGGGAGGAGACGGTACAACACTTAGAGTATTTAGAAACTTGGAAAATGAAACACCGATTCTAACTATCAATGTAGGGGGAAACAGAGGGATTTTAGCAGAAATTACAATTGAAGAAATCGATGAAGCAATAAACCAAATTTTAAAAGATAATTTCTTTTTAGACAAGAGAACTAGAGTTGTTGCATCTTGTGGAGGGAAAGAATTTCCGCCAGCTCTAAATGAAATTTACATCACTAGAACAAACTTGACTAAAACTGCCGAGATTAAAATTAAATTTCAAGACGATACAGTCAAACAAAAAATGGATGGAGTAATCATTGCCACTCCAAGTGGATCTACAGGGCACTCATTTTCATTAGGAGGCCCAATTTTACATGAAAGCCTAGATGTCTTAATCATAACACCTGTTGCACCAGTATATCGATTAGCATCACTGGTTGTTCCAGATGAAAAAATTGAAATTGTTTGTTCTCATGATTGTAACATTGCAATGGATGCACAGGTTGTCAAAGCAGTAGGATATGAAGAACCAATCATTATCAAAAAATACAAAAAGCATGCAGTCTTTTTAAGATTAAAGAAACGAGGACTGAGACAGATGAGTAAACTTGGATTTTAGAATTTTAGACGCTAGTGCATTTTATGCAGGAGTTCCATTTAGATCATCAGAAGATTGTTACACAACATCATTAGTTTATGATGAAATTAAACACATAAAGAAAAATCATGATGCATTAGGAACCTTGCTTGAAACTAACAGATTAAAAATTAGAGAGCCAGATTCAGAATCTACAAAAACTGCAATTAGAGCATCAAAGGATACAGGGGATTTTCCTCAATTATCAAAGCAAGATATTTCAATTATTGCTCTAGGTATTGAAGTGAAAGGTCAAATAATTACAGACGATTTTGCGATTTCAAATGTTGCAAAGAATCTAGGTTTGGAAATACGTCCAATTATGACTAAAGGAATCGAGGATGTAGGCAAGTGGATTCACTATTGCCCAGGTTGCAGAACTAATCACACTACAGGAAAAGAATGTCCCATGTGCGGAACACCATTAAAAAGAAAATTACTCAAAGAGAAATCAGTTTCAGTTTAACTTAATGCCATAAAGTGGATCTTTAGTTGATAAAATAATTTTGAATTTAAATTAAAAATCATGAATCATGTAAGGTTTTTTGATTTGATGCTTTAAGGAATTTACTTTTAGTATCAAGAGTTTTTTTGATTTTTTTTGCACGAGATTCACCCAGACCTTCAACTTTTGACAATTCAGAAACAGTAGCACTAAAAACTTTCAAAGGAGTTCCAAATTTTGTCAACATTCTAACTGCAAATTTCTCACCAATTCCAGGCAAGCTGCAGAGAACTGAAAGTTGCTGTTTTTCCAAATCAGAAGATTTTTTGATCTTTTTCAAATAGGGTCCTTTTGGAGCATCTGTTCTAGAACACATAGACACTAACAATTTTGCAGTATGAGCAGCACTAGGAGTAGGAATTACAGGAATTTTAAAATCTAAAACAACAGTAGAAAGGGCACCGTAAAAGATTAGTGGGTTTTCAGTAATCTCTTCAATTTCATCAACGTTTCCCTCCATGAGAACAATAGGATGTTCAAAATGTTCCTTTAGCCTAGTGCATTGATCAAAAAGTCGACCATCAAAAACAGAAGCCATAAGATCACGAATGCTTTTTCTCTCTACAATTGTTTCAGGTGCAACAATATAATCACCAATAGGAAGTGTTTTCATTTCGATGTTCATTCCAATTGATTTGAGTAGATCAGGAATTCCACTTTTTCTTTCTCGTTCATCTACAATTATTCGAAGATTTTCTAAATTCACAATATCATCTGGAAAGAATTGTTAATATCTTATATGAAATTAGTCTAACGAATTATTTTCTAGGATTGTCTTCCACAGGAGGAGAATTTGGAGGAGCATTTGCAGATCCGCCTTTCATCATTTCAGTGATTTTTATTTCCTGTTCCTTGAGAGTTTCTTTAAGACGTGTTTCTTGTTTTTCAAGAACTGTTGAACGTGTTTTAGTAAGCTCAATTCGCTCTTCTAATTCATCAATTAATTCCTGTTTTTTTGATTTAATCAAAATAGTACCAGCTTGTTTGAAAACTGTATCGCCATCAGCAACTTTTCTTAATTCTTCAAGAGCTTTTTCAGTTTCTGCTTTTTCAATATCAAGATGTTGTTTTTGAGTCATAATTGATTGTAAATTCTGTTGGGATTGTTGCATTTTCATTAGCTGTTCTTGAAGCCATGGTGGCATTTGTCCTGCTGACATGATTAATCAAAAAATTTGTTTCATTATATCTTTACCGATTCAATTGAATCATAACTTGCTTGAATTAATCGTAGTGTAGAATTCAAGTTCGCTCTAAGATGGGCCAATTGTTCAGTTTCAGATGTAATGATAATTTTTTTATCAAAAATTATCTTAGTCTTTACAGGATTTTCAGGATAAAATTCATTATCAGTGTTTACAGAATCAAAAATTGCTTTTGACTTGTCTTTTGCATCAACTATAATTTTTGCACTAAAGTTTAATGTCATATGCAGTTCCGGCTACTTTATAGCTGCATTTTTTACAAGACCAAATTCCAACTGCGTCACGTCCAAATTTTTCTGAGCCACATTCAGGACAAGTTCTTTTTTCTTTTAAAGTGAAATGAACTTTTGAATATTGTTTTCTAAGTTTAATTCCGTAACGAGCACCCAATCCCTTAAGGGATTTTTTTGCTTTAGAGTGTTTGACCATTTTATTGACTTCCGTTTTGGGCTGCTTTTAATTTTTCTCTTATTTTTGCGCCTACTCTTACAGATATTTCACCACATTGATTAATTTCATCTTGTGTGAATCCATCACTGCCACCTTTTTGTAGAGCACAAATATTTCCATCAGAATCACTTGTAATTGTAATACGGGCATCCATACTATCCCATTCATCTCCATTTGGATCAACTAGGATATGACTGCCAATTTTTCCCATGGTTACAGATACAGGAATTGTAGAAATCGGTAATGCAGTCTCTTCACCTTCAGCAAGGGTTGGTTTGTCATCAATCCAA
>CALNZF010000062.1:0-3924 GCA_942490965.1 uncultured Nitrosopumilaceae archaeon
TCTCATAGTCCTCTTTTGACTCATCCATTATTTCATCAATTTCATAACTCTTGTCCACCAAAATATTGGCAACATGATCGTCGAGTGTTCCTTGTCCAATGAGATAGTATGCAAACACGGTATTTTTCTGACCTATCCTATGAAGTCTATCTTCAGCCTGTCTATGAATTGCAGGACTCCAATCAAGTTCTGCAAAAATGACATATTTTGCCCTAGTCAAATTAATACCCACATTTCCAGCACGGATTCCAGCAATCATTAATTTTGATTCTCCTCTTTGAAATTTGTCAATTTCACCCTGACGAAATGAATCAGATTGTCCACCGATTATCGATACAGGTGAAAACTCTTGCAAACTTTCATGAAGTAATTTGTGTATAACCTTATGATGACAAAACACCACAACGCTTTCTTCAATCTCCATGATATTTTTTACAAAATTAATCACATGGGGAAGCTTTGCAATACCGGCAATTTGTCGTTCGCTTTGAATTGCCCTATGATATGAGGCAGACTTGATAAATTCAGAGTCTGCATCTTTTTGTTCAGTTTCCACCTTCTTCCAGATTTTATCTAATTCTTCAAGATAGTAATCAGTGTCTGCTGCGATTACTTCTTTGTAACGAACTTTATCTTTAAGTTCTTTTAAAACGTCTGATTTCTTCCTTCGAAGCATGACATGTTTTTGCAATTCATTTCTAAGAGATGCACGTTTGTTTTCCAAAACAATAGCTTTCCCTTTTTCATTAACATAGCAAAAGTACTCACAAAATTCTTTAAAGCTTCCCAATAAACCAGGTTTTATTATATCAATGATTGGCCAAATTTCTGAACCTCTGTTGTATATCGGAGTTCCCGAAAGACCGATTCTGTACAAAACAGAAGGCAATGCTGCCAATTTTTTTACTGCTTTATATTTTTGAGTTGTCTTTGATCTTAAATTATGAACTTCGTCACAAACAATTGTTTTTAATCCTAATTTGGATAAATCATCATTTCTTTTAAAAAGTAGTTCATAGTTAATTATGTAAATATCAGTTTTAGGGAGTTCATGAGATTTACCAGTTCTGATTATTGTAACACTTGGAGATTCAGATTCAATTATACGTCCATTCCTGCTTTTCTTCTTTAGAAATTTTTCAATTTCACGTTCCCAATTGTTCAAGGTAACTAATGGAGCAACAACAAGAAGTGGAAAAGTTTGTTTTTCAGTTGCAGCATATGAAAGGGTTTGAACAGTCTTACCCAGACCCATCTCATCAGCAAGTAAAGCATTTCCAGAAGATTTTAGTAAAAAGTCCAATCCTTCTTTTTGAAAATTCAATAGTTTTCCTCTAAATTGTTCGCCCGTTTTTGCTCGTTTTAGTTTGAGTTTGATTGGAGGAATTGAAGGTTTTGGAGCATATGTTTTTACAATTTTTCTCTGCCAAATAGATTTTGATAAAATTTCAAGAGGATATCGATCCATAATGAGTTTGAGTTGTTTTACAGTTTCTGTACTATCAGGTATAATGATTTCATCTACATTCTCACCATACCATGCCTCAGATACAAGTCTAGAGATCATACCGACTGCACGATCGCCTGTAACCTTCCAGCTCCAGATTTTAGAGTATTTGTCCAGAACATACTCTAGTGTACCAATATTTTCCATGGATGTTTCCATAATTTGTCGACAGAAAGTTTTTTTGCCTTATGAATCTTCATATTTATCTCGATCATTAAAAAAGAAATTAAAAATCTGCAAGAGTTAAAATATGATATTAGTTTCTACTTTAGGGATAAATTTTCAAAGCAGATCTACAGGCACAAAAAGAGGAAAAACAAGATTTTGGAAAAAGCAAAATCAACCAAATCAAAAAAGTTAAAAATTATTCAGTTAATCAGACATGGGAAATAGATTTTTGAGACATAGCCGTTTTTAAAGAATTTATGATCATACCATTCTCAAAATTCATAGACAGAAAAAAGACAATGTGATTTTCAATACTGAAAAATAAAACAGAAAATAATTTTATAAAATTTGATTCAGAGATGATTTCAAAGACAACATACGTTTAAAATTAATCAGGTATCAGATATTTTGTGGAATTCATTCAAAATGAAGAACCAGAAATTAAAAAGCCAATCATCATTGCGGCAATGCAAGATATGGGAAATGTTGGAAGTATAGTTGTAAATTTTATCAATGATTCACTCAGAACGAAAACATTCAGAACAGCTAAGACATCATTTCCCACATATATTGTCGATAGAGGAGGTTACATTGATCTTCCAGATGAAAAATGGGAATATAGATACACAGACGATTTGATAGTTTTTGGGGGCGGAAAAGGCCAGCCACAAAGCAACAATGAATTAAACATGTTATGTCAAGATGTAATAGATGTAGCAAGAAAATATTCTGCAAAATTCATCTATACACTTGGAGGATTTCACACAAATCGAATTTTTAATGATAAACCAAAAACATACATCACTACAACATCAAGAGAGTTAACAAAGCAGATGGAAGGGCTCAATGTAGAAACCACTCCACAAAAATCAATCATCACAGGGTTTAATGGATTAATTCTCGGATTTGCAAAAATGAATGGAATTCAAGGAATAGGAATGTATGGAGAACTAAATGAGCCTGAAATACCACAATATAGATCAGCAATCAGTATTATCAAAACGATAGAAAAACTGACATATAGAAAATTAGGAGATACAAGCCAATTAGAAATTATGGCTCAAGACATAGAAAGAAAATTTAAAAACTAAATTTAATGAGATTTCCCAACTTCATGAGATTCAGTGTTTTCATCATGACAATCACAACTACATAGATGAGTCTGATGATTATTCATGCAATCAATGCATTCAAAATGCTTTCGGGTTTCACAAGATGCACAAATCATCTAACATCACTAAGAAAAAGGAGAATTTGAATTTTTTCTATTGCCATAGCCCTAATACTCGACCTCACTTCGTTTAAAAAGATCGGATGTTAAATCAACGTATCCTTGTGGATCAAGTTCTTTGGCAAAACCTTTGTCTATATTGATAAGATATATCGAATGTAGATGAGCATTTAAGATATCATCGTATTTTATTGGTGGATTTTTGTAATACCGATCACATAGATCTTTAATTTTTTGTACATCATCTTTTTTTCGTGCATTTGGAGGCAATAGAAAAATTTTAGAAATAGGCAATAACCCAACCACGGGGGTTGCTAAAGAAAACTTTGAACAGTGTTGGCTATATCTCGCTATCTTACTCATAATTCTTGCAGAAAAATAATCTATTGTATCCATGGCATGTTCAGGAGGAGTAAATCCAGTTTCAATTTCAATGATAGTGTTGCCACCACCTTTCTTAGCAAAAATATCACAAACAAGAATATCTGAAACGTCTTTTTCAACTTCAACAACATACCCTCTTGAAATCAGATTATTTGCACAGATTAATTCTAAAATAGAATGATTGATTTTTACAAGATTTTTCTTATACATTCCAATCAATTGTTGGCCAACAGAATTCAATTTGGGAACATCATTTTCTTTTAAATTTTTTGAGAGTTTTTTGGTCATTTCAAAAACATCATTTCTAAATTTTTCTAAATCCATGGTTTAAGATAGAAGAAACATCAGGATTTAAGAATTGGGAGGGATTGTAAAATTGGCAAAGTCTCAAGGCTCAAATGATGTGTAATTACTCAATTAAAATTGAAAAATAGCGAATTTTAATTCATACTTTGTCTTAATTGTAAAAATGTATGCTGCATTTGTATCACTGGGCTTCGCATTGGTGGAAAACATCATGTATGTGTTTGGGAACGGCCAACGGACTGGAAGTGGCATTACAGAGCCATCACCGCTGTACCCGCCCATGCCATGTTTGGGGTAATGATGGGCTATCATTTAGGATTAGCGCGTT
>CALNZF010000063.1:0-2531 GCA_942490965.1 uncultured Nitrosopumilaceae archaeon
CAGATGTTATCAAAACTTGGGTTGTTCCTAGTGGATTTCCAGACAAAATACAGCCTTTGTTTCAGGCAATCAATCTTGCAGAATACGTCATTTTACATGTTGACAAATTGGATAAATTCACAGGTGAGCAAATAATTGCTCTTGATTCATTGAAAAAAGAAAATGGAATTCTGTCTCACACTTTTGATGTTGATGAATCAAAGTTAGATGCCATGATCAAGGGAACTGTGGTTGAAAATTATGAAAAAGTTGATCAAGATAAAATTAAAGAAGCGATGGATAAATTGGAACCTATCACAAATGGGGATCCATCAGAAATGGTGATTGATCATTGTTTTGATGTAAAGGGAGTTGGAACCGTAATTCTAGGTAAGGTGACAAACGGCACTGTAAAACAATATGATAACTTGAAATTATATCCTGCAGGAATCGATGTTTTGATTAAATCAATTCAGATGCATGATGATCCTGTAAGTGAGTCTGTATGTCCGGCACGAGTTGGATTGGCCGTTAAAGGCGCAAAACCTGATGAGGTTAGTCGTGGAGATATAATTTCTACAGAAGGTGCAGTTGATGTTAAAACTGAGATTGAACTTGATTTTCAAAAGAGTCCTTTTTACAAAAATGATATTGCAGAAAATCAAGGATGTCTAGTTAGTATAGGGTTGCAAATTAAAGCTGCAAAATTCTTGTCAATATCGCCCCTAAAACTTGCATTTGAAAAACCAATTGTTTGTAAAAAAGGCCAAATTGCTGTTATTTTAAAACCTGAATCTGCAACCATTAGAATTCTTGGCAGCGGTCCAATCCAATAGTGCAATTTAATTGAATCCTAAGATATCTTAGAATATGGGGGAACCATTACGTGCTTGTCCTGTTTGTACTGAATGTGGATCAAAACGATTCATTAGACTTCCAGGTGAAAAGGTCATTGTCAAATGTATCTCCTGTGATAAAATAATTGAAATTTAATTGATTGAAGGTTTTTCTTTCCGTATTAATTTATTCAATTGGGTTTTACCTACAAACCTTGTAACGGCAAATGTGAGTTAAAATTCTATAATATAAACAAGATGAACAATTTCTTCTACGCTCTGACATCCTGTGTTTGTAATTGTTGACACTGACATATGGGATCAATACATATTTTTCATTCTTTTTCTCTTTCTAGTATCTTTTTCATTATGTGATGATTCTAATGAATAGTCATAATTAGGATACAAACTCTCGAATCTTTGCTCAATTGTATCTTCAACATTGTCTGGATTGTTTTTTGTCATGGGATTAATCACATTTAGTTTTTTGGCTTTATAGAATCTGGATTGTTTGAAATGTAATGAAACAGACATAAGCTTATCTGTGTTACATTGGCATTTCATATTTAGTCCTCAAAATCATATTCAGATTCCGAATCAATGTCTTCATCGTCGAAACCATCGTAATCATCTTGAACTTTTTGAGAGTAGCTCATAGCAAATGTGAGTTATAATTCTAGGATATAAACATGATGAACAATTTATTCTAAATTTCAACATGATTGAATAGTATTACTCAATCTATTCTAAAAGCTGGAATTCTGATAACTTCCATTTCTATGTTTTTTTTCTTTTTTAGACGAAACATATCTTAGTTATTCATATTTTAGATATAAACTTCAGGAAGGAATTATCCATTAAAGATAATTTTTTGATTCTGAACTTTTAAAATAAAAAAAGAGGATTGTTATTCCTCCAATTGAAAACACTATTTCTTTTTTGAAGCTTTTTTAGATGTAGTTTTAGCTGCTGCTTTTTTCTTTGCTGCCATATATGCTCATCAGTTTACTTGAATTTCTATAGGTGAAATTAAAAAAAGTACACAAAACAAGTATTATTGTGAATAATATTTTAAACTCAAAAATGACTCGAGAGTCTCTGTTGTGGCTAATTCTAGGATCAAAGCACGAATATCTGGAATTATCGTATGATGATGCACTATGATTTGATTTAGTTAATATTTGCAATATTCTTGTCAGAATCATGGCAAAAACATGGAAAGATGCCGATATCAGTCTTGATCCAATTAAAGATCAAACAATTGCTGTAATTGGTTATGGAATTCAAGGTGATGCACAAGCTAACAACATGAAAGACTCTGGTCTTAATGTTATAATTGGTCTTAAAGAAGGCGGTAACAGCTGGAAAAAAGCAAAAGCTGACGGTCACAAAGTGATGTCTGTTGCAGATGCAACAAAACAAGCAGATATTGTTCACATATTGATTCCTGACATGATTCAAGGTCAAGTATACAAAGATGAAATTGGACCAAATCTTTCAGACGGAAAAGCATTGTCATTTTCTCATGCAGCTGCAATCTATTGGAAATGGATTGAAGCGCCAAGCAACGTTGATTTAATCATGGTTGCACCAAAGGGACCTGGTTCTAAAGTTCGAGAAACATATCTTGATAATTTTGGAACTCCTGCAATTGTTGCAGTTGAACAAGATTTTACAGGAAAAGCTTGGGATAGAACATTGGGAATTGCAAAAGCA
>CALNZF010000064.1:0-3523 GCA_942490965.1 uncultured Nitrosopumilaceae archaeon
CTAGATTCAAGATCTCTCAGAACCAAATTAAAGCATTCGTCTTAATCCCAGACCAAAATTCACATCAGAATGAAAAAAGATGTTTTTAAGAGAAAATAATGGCGAGTGCTTTTATTATAGTTAAATACAAAAAAAGCCGAATATGCCGCAAACAAAACCCATGGTAAGCGTAGAAAATGTTGTAGCCTCTGCAGACGTAATGCAGAAGATGGACTTGAATGATATAACCAGGAAATTTCCAGATGTAGAATACCATCCAGATCAATTTCCAGGACTAGTTTTCAGATTAAAGGTTCCAAAGACAGCAACGTTGATTTTCACTTCAGGTAAAATGGTATGTACAGGTTCAAAATCTGAAGAATTAGCTAGAAAAGCAGTAAAAATAGTAGTGCAAAATCTTCGAAAGGGAGGAATCAAAGTTAAAAAAGATGCAGTTGTGACAATTCAAAATATTGTTGCATCCATCAATCTAGGTGGAAAAATCCACTTAGAGCAAGCCGCAAGAACATTACCACGAAGTATGTACGAGCCAGAACAATTTCCAGGACTCATTCATAGAATGGTTGATCCAAAAACAGTCATTTTGTTATTCTCATCTGGAAAACTTGTCTGCACAGGGGCCAAACATGAAGAAGACGTATATCGCTCTGTAAACAATTTGCACTCACTGTTAGAAGAAAAAAAATTAATGATTTATGATTAACTGCATAAACATCCACTAATTTTCAATTAAAAACAACAAAATAATTTTAAAATATTTAAAGAATAATATTATTTTATAGGACTTCCCAATGGAACGTCTTCTGTAACAGTTAACCAAAATGGTTTGTCATCCACATCAGCTGCCAACAACATTGCATTTGATTCAACACCTGCCATTTTTTTAGGTTCAAGGTTTGCAATTACAATAACAGTTTTTCCGACTATATCTTCAGGTTGATAGTATTGCGCACCTCCAATAATTACATCGCGTTGATCATCATTTCCCAAATCTATTCGGCCTTTGATGATTCTGGATTTTCCCTCAATTGGTTCAGTTGCAATAATTTTGGCAACTCTAATGTCTAATTTTGCAAAATCATCATAAGTTATCGTAGACATGATTAAACCTTATTTCTCCCGTTAAAATCAATTACGAATTTCATTGTAAATCTTTTTTATTGATTCCACTAGTTTCAATTTCATATCGTAATGCTGCAGGAAGTTCCATATACTTTTTGTTAGCTAATTCAATAATCTGATCATCAGGAACACTAACTTTTTTCAGCAATTTCCCTCGTTGATGAGCATATGCATTTTTCCAAAAACCAGCACCATCTAAAGTTTCAATTTTTGGCATGTATTTTGTCAATCTCGTTTTCTTTTAAATTTTAAGGGACTGTGACCGAAGAATGGCAAACGCCATTGGAACTGGAGTTAATGTTCCGGATTTTAGGCATGTTACCGATCACAGTCTATTTGAAACGTTGTAGGAATCTAATATATTTAATGCGGAAGAATTGATTTTATCACATGGCTACAATCCAAGTTGAAATTGAAATCAATGCATCAGTAGACAAAGTGTGGGAGGTTGTTTCAGACATAGATAATGAGCCAAAGTTTTGGAAGGGCACAAAAGAAGTAAAGAATATTTCAAAAGAAGGAAACATCGTCAATAGAGAAGTTACAATTGCTTTTAGAGATCAAAAATGCTTGCAACAAGTAAAAATTCAACCTAAAGAGAAAATTGAAGTGAAATTCACAAAAGGCATAATCGACGGTGAAAAAATAATAACACTGAAAGCTAAAGATGAAAAAACTATACTTTCAACATATTGGGACATCAAACTGACAGGTATGATGGGAATGTTTACAGGTATGATTAAAAAACACATCAAAAGCGGAACAGAGCAGGCCATGCAAGGCATCAAAAAAGAAATCGAGAGATAGATTTCATGGATTTAATTTTAGATATTTTCAATTATACATTAACTGCAATTCTAATCGGAATTTGTGGGGCATGGATTTTTCTTCTCAAATCAATGATGGACTCATTTAGATTAACGCCGTATTTAGATAAATTTGAAAACACATCAAAAACAAACCCCAAAGTCTCAATAATTTTACCAGCTAGAAATGAAGAAGAGTTCATCGGAAAATGTTTAGATTCGCTAATCAAACAAGACTATGAGAATTATGAAATCATTGTAATTGATGATTCATCAGAAGACAAAACGGGAAAAATAATTTTAGAATATGCAAAAAAACATCCCAAAGTAATTCCAGTTTCTGCAAGACCAAAACCAGAGGGATGGATGGGAAAGAACTGGGCATGTATGGAAGGATATGCCAAAGCGACAGGAGAATTATTACTTTTTACTGATGCAGATACAAGACATGCTAAAAATGTCATATCATTATCTGTATCTCATTTGAATTCATTCAATCTAGATGCATTATCGGCAATACCAAAAATGCTAACATTTGATTTTTGGACAAACATTACTCTTCCAATGATTTCAACATTTTTACACACAAGATTTTCGGCATTAAATGTAAACAACCCAGCAAAAAAGACAGGTTATTTTTTTGGGAGTTTTTTCATTTTAAAAAAATCGACATATCAAGAAATTGGCATGCATGAAGGAGTCAAGCAGGAAATTATTGAAGATGGGGCATTAGGGAAAAAAGTGAAAGAAGCAGGATACAAAATGAAAATGGTGCGTGCAGAGCACTTGGTTGAGGCCGTATGGGCAAGAGACAAGAGTACTTTGTGGAATGCCCTGAAGAGACTAATGATACCACTTTATCTTCAAAGCGGAAAAATTGCAATAGGAATATTTTTTGCAATAGTATTTTTGTTGTTTGTGCCATTTCCAATATTTGCAGTCTCGTATTCATTTCCCATAGAAGCAACATCCGCAAAGATACTTTGTATTACATCTGCAATTGCATCAGTTTTGATTTACATTGGAGCAATTACTGAAGTTAAAGTTGGTTTAAAGCTAAGGTTAGCATATGCAGTATTTGCACCACTAGGAAGCTTGGTAGTAGTCTTAGGATTTTTGAGCGGTCTCCTTCAAGCTAAAAGAACATCATCAGTTACCTGGAGAGGAAGAAGTTATTCAATGAAAGATCATACCCAAAGTTCAATCAGTGTATAGCAATCCTTTTAGATAGAAAATAAGGAATTAAAAATCTCATGGACAAATCAGGAGTATTTGTAGGTGGGGCAATAGGAGCCGCAATGACATTATTTATTGTGCTCGTATTATTTATCTCACCGCCAGAATCATTGAAAACAGATATCGATGCAAGTGACCAATACACACCAACCACATCTAAAGAAATAACTCCAGTATACTCAAAGGGTTTATCATTAATTGAAATTTTTGAAAAGTCAGAACCAGGAGTGGTGAGAGTTAACGTGCAAAGAGGGGAATCAGAAGATATCACAGGAGGGATAGGTTCAGGTTTTGTTTTTGACAAAAAAGGTCACATAATTACAAATGCCCATGTTGTAAAAAATGCAAACAAAGTAGTT
>CALNZF010000065.1:0-4057 GCA_942490965.1 uncultured Nitrosopumilaceae archaeon
AAAGAAGGACTAAACATAATTAAAGAAAACAGACATGATGTCATTTTATTGGATTTGGCCATGCCTGAATTTGACGGATATTCAGTAATTCAGGATTTGGAAGAGAATAATGCATTAAAAGATCATAAAATTATCGTGTTTACTGCATCTACAATCACTCAAGAAGAACTAGATGAACTGGTTACAAGAGGGGTATCATCATATATTTTAAAACCAATAGATATCGACATTCTTCTTTCAAAACTTGTTGAGACTGCAAATCTATAATCCTTAGAGGCAAAATCAAATGTTACCAATTAAGCATACATTGTTTTTAGTTTCAGGCGTATCAAGTTTCATTATTTTTTACATGGGAATTGTAAATTTTCTGACATCCGTTGATGAATCTACAGGGATGATATTGCTAATATTTTCAGTTTTTGTGGCAACAGGTACATTGCTAGGAACAGTACACATTTCAACTAGCATTACAAAACCCATCCAAAAATTGGCAAAAAACATGTCAGAATTTTCAAAAACAAATAAAATCTCAAATGAAAATCAAGTTAAAACTAATGTAAAAGAGATTTTTGAATTAAATCAAAATTTTGAAAGCATGGGTGAAAAAGTTGAAAAAACAATCAAAGTTCAAAACGAATACGTGCAAAAATTAAAGGACATGGATAGAAAAAAAGTGGAATTTTCATCAATGGTCTCACATGAGTTAAAAACTCCACTAGTTCCAATCTTAGGTTACGTCCAAATGTTACAAAAAGAGGAATTGCTTGGAAAATTAAACGAAGGTCAAAAAGACGCAGTAGATGAAATCTATACATCTACAATTAAACTAGAAAAATTAATCGGAGATATTTTAACGACACAAAAATTAGATTTGGGAAAATTAGTTTTTAATGAAGAAAATATCGACGTTTCAGAGTTACTATATGCATTAATCAAAGAATTTGATCCAATAGCAATTGAGAAAAAAATAGAGATAACTGCAAATTTCAATGAAGATATTCAAATTTTAAGCGACAGGGATAGAATCAATCAGGTTTTTTCTAATTTGATTAAAAATGCAATAGATTACGTTTCTCCAAATACAGGATGCGTTACAATAGGAATGAAAAATGGCTCAAAGGATGTAGAATTTTTTGTTCGAGATAATGGTGTAGGAATTTCAGATGAAAATAAAAAAGAATTATTTAAAAAATTCTATCAAGTAGACACATCATCAAAGAGGAAAAAAGGGGGAAGCGGGCTAGGTTTGGCAATTTGCAAAGGCATCGTAGAGGGCTTAGGGGGCAAAATTTGGGTTGAAAGTGAAGAAAATGTTCAAACAACATTCTTTTTCAAAATTCCAAAAAAACCAATAAAGATCAAAGTAGATAATCGATCAAATGAGAAAATTTAAAATCAGAATTTAACTTTTACGTACAACAAAACTGGACGAATGCTACGTTTCTCTTAAATGAAAAAATCCAGTATTTTATTTATTGAATGGGAAATGGTATGAATTTTGTTCTATCGTAGTGGTTTTATTTTTAGTGGTAATGTTCAATCCAGCATTTGCAGAAGTAACCAGTATTCGAACTAATGAAAATTTATTTTACAAAGGAGACGACATAGAATTTTCCGGATCTGTTGAAAGAGACTCTACAGGACTAGTGACAATTGTAATTCGCGATATTAATGATGAATTTGTTTTACTAACTCAAGCAACAATCAATCATGATGACACATTTGAAAAAAGTGTAAAAATTGAAAATAGATTCACAGAACATGGCACCTATAGTGCCACAGGGTTCATTCTCAACATGACAAGAGGTGTAACTTCAGAGTTTGACGTTTCATTAAACGGAATTCCAATCCACCACGAGGAGAAAATAAACATAGAAAAGGAACAAAACATCAGCAACTCAGACATCATAATTGATGATGATAAAAAAATTGAAGAACCAGGAGATATTTTAAAATTAAGTAAAGCAGATTTTGTAGATTCAAGTAAAGATACATCATATTATTTACAGAGATATTATTCTGAACCAGCATACAAGAGTTGGTTTGACCGAAATTATCCAGACATGACAATAGAAGAGGCAGCAGGACATACAGATAGTGCAGGAGAGATGAAATCAACTGTTCAAAATATCATGGACAAAAATATCATTCCAGAAGCACAAGCATCATCCACAACTGAACATCCTCAAGACATTACAGATAATTCAGATATTGCTCAAATAACTTTAGCAATTGCAGGATTGGGCATACTATTTGGAGCAGTGTATGGCGTTAAAAGGCAAGTAGATACCAATTCAAGACAAATTTCACTCAACAGAAATACGATTAGAAATAGAATAGTTAATCCAATAAGAGGTTCAAACCCAAAAACAATAATTCAAACAAGATTAGCGAAAGGAGAGATCACTTTAGAAGAATATGAAATGTTAAAATCAAAATTAAATTAACTAGGAGCAACCAAAGAACTTCTCTTATTTTGATGGTTAGTCAAATTATTTTTTTTCAAATCCCTAAAGAATTCAGCAATCATATCAATTCCTGCAACTACTTTTGGAGCATTATTCTTTACAAATTCAAGTTTTTCAGAACTAGATTTGGGCGTATTTTTAAGATATTCTTGATAAACTTTGGCACCATCATAATCAACATATGCAATTCTAGCACTGAAATCAGTTCGTTCTAAAACAAGACTGTCTCCACCCACAATTGCAGTATGATAGGGATGGACAATTAGAGATTCAGATAATTTTTGAGACGTGATAATGTTTGCATTTTGTAAATCAGTTGCAAATACATTAAAATCCACAAGAAGGTAAAATGTAGCATCAGGTTTTGTTGCAGTCACACCTTCAATTGCAGTTAATGCATTGTAAGTGTATTCTCCCATAATTTGATGGATATTTCTAGTGACAGTAAAATAGTCATCCATTTCTTTACTTATTTCAAATCCAGCTACAGCAGCATGTTGAATTGGAGTTGAAACTGCAGTATATTCAGTAGCAAGTATTTTTTTAAACTGCCTTCTCAAATCAACAGCATGTTGTGGAAAAATAACATATCCCAATCTATAGCCACCTGCTGCATGAGATTTGGACAATCCATTTGTAACAAAAGTTCCTTCAGGAAAAATTGTTCCCATACTAACAAATTTTGAAAAATCATATGTCGTAAGTGCATAAATTTCATCAGAAATTACAGTTATGTTTTGTTCTCTACAGACATCTGCAATTTCTTCCAATTCCAATTTATCATATAGTAATCCTGTAGGGTTGTTGGGATTATTTAATATCAGAATTTTTTGTCTATCGTGTAATCGTAATGCTAATTTTCTAAGGTTGTTAGGAGATATTTTTTTATTTGCACGAGTGGGTAGCATGTGATAATTTTTTTTCAAAAATCTGATTTGTGGGAGATATCCCAACCATGCAGGGGTTGGCAAAATTACAGTCCCATGTAAGATCTCCAACAGATTAAAAATCAGTTCTTTTGTGCCAGGTCCCACATAGATTCTTTCAGGTGCTATATCCAGCCCAAAATAATGCTTGTTATATTTTGAAATAGCATTTCTTAATTCAGGTATTCCAGGTACCGCCGCATATGCCCCTTTGTCAGCATTTTTGATTAATGCCTCTTGAATCAATTTAGGTACAGGGAAAGGAGATTGTCCGAAAGCAAACCCGTAAAATCCAAAATTACATTCTGAGTGAGGACAGTCCGAGTGAAATTCCTGTAAAAATGTATTTAGTTTTAGATTCTCAGGCATCTCAATGTCTTCTACCTGCTGATCAACTACAAATTTCAATGATATACCTAAAAGAGATTCAAATTATAGATGAACCGTGAAATAGAAAATATCAAAGAGTTAGATTTTCTCAACCTAATTTTTGAACTTCATTCAACACATGTGGATTTTCAAGAGACGACAGATCGCCCAATTCGTTTCCCAATAATTTTGATTTTAATAATCTGCGCATGATTTTTCCAGTTCGAGTTTTTGGCAAATCAGATAATTGAAATACTAATTTAGGTTTTGCAATTTTTCCAATTTTTTCAGAGA
>CALNZF010000066.1:0-11803 GCA_942490965.1 uncultured Nitrosopumilaceae archaeon
AGTCCTGGAAATTGTTCTGGATGATATTCAGTATCTGGAAATTTTTTAGTAATTTCAACAAGATCTATTTTTTGATCAACTGATGCTGATGCAACAACATTTTCAACACTAACAATAGGCTTTGTTTGAGGCATGACGTGGGACTTTGTATATGCCCTGTATATATACTAGTCAAATTTTTTTTAAGTTTTTAATTTTCTAATGATGTCCAATCCATTGATAGCAATACTCTTCATCTATGATGTCTGAAACAATTTCTTTGTTTTTGATTTTAGTTTTTGGAAAATTTACATCAAAGATTCCTAATTGGCCTTTCCATGGAATTGGAATTCGTAACGGTTTTGCATTTTTCAATAAAAACCCAAAAGTTTTAGTTTGAAATTTTTTTGTTGAGAAATGAAATTTTTGATCTAATTTAATTTCTTTATTTGAATTATATTTTTTGACATCATATAATTGGACTTTACCAATAATTGCACCTGTTACAAATTTTTTATTAATTTTTAATCTTTTAGCATCATCTATTCTTATTTTTACTGGAGCATGAACTAAAAATTCTCCTCGAAAATTAGTATTCCAGTTTCTTAATTCTATACTTTTTTTTCCTGAAATAATTAAATCAGCAAATGGTTGAGAAACTGAAAGACATTTCAAGACTTATTCTGTAGCTGCTTTGATAAATTCGCCTGGATTTTTACCTAACCCTTCAGGCAAATTTGTTATACCTCCATTCAAGCTTTCAGTTACTATGCCTTTACTTGCAAGTACTTGAGCAGTCATTAATGACGTATTTCCAGCCATGCAAATTAACAGTGATTTACCTTTAGATCCATCTAGATTTTTGCTAAACTCTTCAGGAATTTGCTGTGTTGATAATAATTGATTGATACTACTTGCTTTTGATATTATGATTTTTTCTTTATCTATACCTAAAGATTTGGCAATAATTTCAATTCCTTCCTCTTTTGGAGTATATTGAGGATGTACCCATATTATTTTATCATACTCTTGAACACTAGATACTGCTTCTTCCAAAGAAACTTGAATGCGCTTATTGGCTGACATTGCTTCTAGATTTTTTCTATATTTTTCTATACCATCGGCAACTACAACTACAAATTTCCCCTTATCACCATCACTTATCATTTCTAAAACTGCATACAATGCAAGTGCTGTACTTTCACCAATATTGTGACCTTTATCGACAAAAAATTTTAGCAAATGTTTTGCCTGGCCAAAATCAACTTCGTGTTGAGCCGCATATGCATCTGGATTGTATAGCTTTAGACCATCTGCTTTTGCTTTAGTTCTAATTCCTGCGACATCTTGACCTGGCACAGGAAATACTACGTGCACTGCCTTTTTCTTATATTTTTGATTCATGTATCTACTTAATCCACCAGATGTGCCACCTGTTCCAAAAGAGCAGATTATTCTATAGTTTTCTAATGAATCATTATTTTCATGTAATTGCTGATCTATTTCTACAGCTGTGATTGTTTTATGAGCGTCAATGTTTAGTTCATTATCATATTGTTCTGGACAAAAACAATCATATATCTTTGAAAGTAGTTTTGCCAAATTGATTATATCTTGTGCCGCTAATAGTGTTTCAACTTCAGAAATTGATTTATCATAAATTGTAGGATCAAAACCTAATTCTGCTAATTGAGAACGAATGTTTGCTGCAGTAGCTTTTGCAACTAATGCATCAGCATCACTATCTTTCATCCCAGGAGCAGGACAAATATCCATATCTAAATCCATTATGCGAATATTTTCATTTCTTAATTCTTTAAAGACTCCTTCTTGTAATTTTCTTGAAACCAATGAAACAACAGTCAATCCTAATTTTGACATTTGCCCAAGTGCTATTCCAAAATTTCCTGATGTTGCTTCAATTATTGTTTGATTACCTTTCAGTTTCCCAGTTTTAATTGCATCATGCATAATGTGAATTGCAGGCCTAATCTTTATTGAGCCTGACACTAAATTGGAATCAAATTTTCCATATATTTTCAAGTCTAAATCTGAAATATCTAGTTTGTAGAGGTTTTTTGCACATTCCTTGAAATCCCTTGTAAGATCAATTAACGGTGTTGCATTAACTACTTTATCTTCTTCTAGATGAGGAATTTTACCCCAAATTTCTTGTTCAAATTTCTCAAGTAGATGTTTATCAAAATCGTTTTCTGACATAATTTTCTCTAGCTGCAGTAAATTTTTTACTCATATAAAATATCTGATAAAATGTGAAATTATTTCATTTTTGATTTACCCGTCTAAAATACTGATGACCTTATTTGGAATATCCTTCAGCCTGCTAACTGCCATGGTTTTTTCATATGCTAAATGTTTAAGATTATTTGCTATGGTGATGGCTCTTACAGTATTTGACCCTAATCCTAAAGCAACCATGCTAATTCCTAAATTTTTGAAAGATTTGACCATGTTTCTTACTGCATCCGGATCTGATGGTTCTCCATCAGTTAATGTCAAAAAAATGTCTGGTCTCTTTGCCTGTAAAATTGGAAACATTTTGTCATAAACTTCAGCTAATGGTGTTGAACCGTTAGCAACAATTTGTGCTAATCTTTTTGCAGTTATATTATTCCATTTTACATTTTCTGGTTTAATTGACCAGCAAACCATTGATCTATTTTCAGTACTAAATGCGTAGACTGCGAATTTTACTTTGAGAAAAGCCAATACTTCACACAATGCTAAAGTTGCTTTTTTGTATTCGATTGCATCTGATGCAATACTAGATGAATGATCTAGTAGGATTACAATTTTTGTTTTAATTGATTTTTTAATATCTGTGAAAAATGGCTCGTTACCTTCTATGTAGCTCTCTTCATCAAACTCATCTCCTGAATTAAGATGTTGTTCTTTCCACCCTGTTTTCCATTCTTTAAATTTTGTTTTTAATCCGTTAATCAGACTCATGTCATAGATTACTGTTTCATCTATGTTTCTTGTTGACGGAATTTGAATTCCTATTGTTTCAGTTGACAATCCTTTGTTTTCAATTTTTTTATTTTCATCTAGCAATACTTTGTATTCGTCATAAACCTCATCACCTCTAATTACAGAGGCAGGATCAACGGTGCCTATGTCGCCTTCTTTATTTTTAGAAATTACTTTAAGCACTTTTAGTAATTCCTCTTCTGATAATGCCATTCCTGCTTTCATAAATGGCAAAGATATTGGAATTGTTAGAAGAGAATCAATGTCTAATATTTTTATAATTTCAGTAACCTTTTTTTCAACCCAATCGGTATCTTGTTTTTCTTCTATTGCTTGGTTGACAATTGATTTTGCAAATATCGATGCTTTTTTTATTTTTTCAAAGTTACTTGATTGAATCTCACCTTTCAGTGCACCAAACATAAAATATTGGTAAAATGCCTCTACAATCCTTGCTTTCCCATAAACTGTGTGTAGTTGTGGTCTTGCCACAAGCATGTAGGTGTAATTAAAAATAATTTCTTCATCCATACCTTTCCATAATTTTCTTCCGAATTGTTCTACTCTTTGAGTCTCCATCGTGTTGAGAATAAATCCAAATGCATGATCATTACTAAGAATTTTTTTGCAATATTTTATTCTCATAGCCTCATACCATAATGATGTTCTAAATTGACGATATTTTTGGAAATCATTTCCAATTCTTTTTTCTAATGGAGTTAAGATCACCTTGTTTTCTTTTAGACGTGTTTTTGTTTCAGCTCTATCTGAAATTTCTACTATTATGTTGTCTTTTTCAGACCATCTTCTAATGAGAAAAGTTGCTATTTCTACTAAAGAATCGTTTTGAAGTTGAATTGCTTGCATTTAATTTCCAAACATTGAAGTTATGATGTCACTTACTTTTTGGTACTCTATATCTCCCCATTGTGTATAGACATTTCCAAAAACAATTGTAGCTACTTCCTTTGGTGACATTCCTTTATCTAATAATTTAGCAAAAGCAATTGTTTCCCTTAAGCTAGGCGAATAAAATAATTCTTCAACTGCTGCAGCCTGTCTTAATGTATTTGCTAGTTTGATGGCTTGAATTATTTCTGATTCATAATTTCCTGAAACATATTTTTTGACAATTTCTAACTCTATGTTCTCTGGAGGATATTCCAATCTAATTCGTACTGGAAATCTGCTTAGTAATTGTGGTGGCAATTCTTTTGTTCCACTATGTGTTAATG
Organism: uncultured Nitrosopumilaceae archaeon; assembly: GCA_942490965.1. Lineage (GTDB taxonomy): Archaea > Thermoproteota > Nitrososphaeria > Nitrososphaerales > Nitrosopumilaceae > Nitrosopumilus. Next base: position 4,206 of record CALNZF010000066.1, read on the forward strand.
GATTAATTGTAGCGACTACAAACCATTCTTTTTTTGCTTTGATAACTTCACCCGTTGATTCTTTCAATACAATTTGACGTCTGTCATCTAATGCTTCATCTAATCTAAGTAAAACATCTGCTTCTGCAGAATTTATTTCATCCAAGTAGAGCATATCTCCACTTTTCATTGATTTGATTAACAGACCTTCATCAAAACTGACTGTTCCATCTGTTAGCGTTTTAGTTCCAATCAAATGACTTTCTCTGGTTCTTAAACTGAAATTAATGGATTTTAGATTGACATTTTTATTTTTGGCAAAATCTCTAACTAGGGATGTTTTTCCAGTTCCTTTTGGACCTATTATGAGCACAAAAAGACCTGCTTCATATGCCTTGTTTAGAATTTCAATTGAATTATTCCAATCCAGATATTTTGCTTCTTCCAAAGTATGTTTTCAATGATTTAAACAATATTTATTATTAGTTCTTAGAATCAAATGCTTCTATTTTTGTAAATGCCTCTTCAAGTCTCTGATGCAATGTTTTATTCCAATTTTCAAATCCTGAAGGATCTTTTGGATAGTTATTGTAATGGTCAACTAACCATTGATTTTCTTTAGTTGTGTATCTTAGTCCATCTGCAACTGTTTTATTCATTGCACCTCTGATAATCATTCCAATCTTTCCTAATCCTGAAAAGTCAGGATGCTCACCTTTACTGATTGATTCGACATCCATATTTCCCAAAAAGTGTTTCATTCCATAACTGATTTGCTCATTAGACATTTGTTGTATTAATCGTCTAAAGAGTTCAAGACCTGCAGTTTTGTATCCATATTCTTTGATATAATCTAAATTGTATTGCCATAGACCTGCCTCAGAAACATCATTTGCTTCTAATGCTTGTGCAACATTGTTTCCAAGAATCGTACCTGCAATCAAAGCTGGACCAATTCCACCGGCATCAATTGGTTTTGGCATCCATGCAGAATCTCCGACCATCATGTATCCTCCTGATACCATACAATCGTTTTGTCTTCTAACTGAAACTTGGAATATTCCTGAATTATTATTGATGTCTTGAGGTTCTTCTGATAACTTTGCATTTTTGATTGCAGTATTTCTGTAAAGGTATTCTTTCATTAATGATTCAACATTATCTTTTTTGCCTAATCTTTTGTTTCTTTTATCTAAAAGAGTTTTTTCAACTCCTAAACCGATATTTACTTTGGTGTCTCCTTTTGGAAATACCCATCCATATCCACCAGGTGCAATGTCTTGATCTAAATGAATTATACAATAATCTGGATCAAATTCTGTAAGATCCTTTTGTCCTTTTTCAAAATGCATGATGTATCTTCCAGTTGATTCTAAATCTCTTCTATCGATTCTTTTTTCAACTTTGGTAGAGTTTTGAAGTCCATTTCTAAGCATGGATGTAACCCCTGTTGCATCAATTACAATTTTTGATGTTTTTTTGAATGGTTGTTTTGTTTTGTTATCTATACCTTGAATTCCAACTACCTGTTGTCCTTCATAAATTAAACCTGTAAGATTAATTTCAAATTCAAACTCAATTCCCATTTTTCTACATCTTTCATTTTGAATTTCTGGTAATCTTTGACGATTTAACATAAATCCTGCACCATCAAATGGAATTGCAGTTTCTTTATCTGGTGAAAATGCCATCACACCTTTCACATCGTGCTCAATTTCAGGTCTAGTCCATTCAACTTTAATTCTCTCGGTCATAAAATCAACTGCTTCTTTGGAGCATGCATCTCCACATACCCATCCGGCAAGTGATTTTCGACCTGGTAGAAATTCGGTATTTCTATCAACAACTAAAATTTTTAAATTTTGATTTGAGTAAAATGATATTGCTTGTGCGGTAATAGTTCCAGCCAGACCTCCTCCTGCAATTATAACATCATAATCTGACACGATATTGGGGTTTGTCTATCCGTATTTAAAATAATACCATGAATTAGTCTACAAAATCACCCATTCAAAACTATTGATCGATAAAAGGGGTCGGTTCGTCGCGGCGTCTTCAAAGCTTTCGCTCAGACTGGAGCGGCTAATATTTCCTCATTCCCAAATTGTATAGTTCTTTTATTCCTATTTAATCTAGTTGGCAATTTGAAAAATCTCTGTAAATGTTTTGACTGTGTCTTTTTTGTTGTAAATCGGTGAGTGAATTTTTAATTTTATGGTTTCTTTTTCTTTAATTGCAAGATTTCCTCTGATTAATTCCTGTTTGTCTAATCTCATATGAAATCTTGAATCTACTGTCCTTTCCTCAATTTCTTCGATTAATTTTTTGATTTGTTCAACTGGTAAAAGTTCAAGTATTTTACTCATTAAATTTTGAGCCTGTTTTTTCACTATTTTTGCTTTTAACATAATTATGGGATTTTCATAATGCCCTTCGACTTCTTCAATGATAAAATCGTCTTCTTTAAGATTTAAAACATCTTCAAAAGATTGAAAAATTTTTAAAATATCTTCTGTTGCATGAACAATTACATCAATTGTAATTTCAATCTTAGGTGCCATAATTATAAAGAATGACTCGTTGATTATGCAACTAACAATTTTGTTTCTTTGTCTGCAGTTCTGATGAGTTTTACTTTCTCTAGACCTACATGTCTTACTCTGATTACTTTCTTGAATGCTGCCATAACATCTGAATTAATTTTACTGTAACATGTTGCTTGAACAAATTGATCAATTGTCATTTCTGGAATTGTTTTTCTAATCACGTCTTGAGCAATTAATCTAAGTGCATGCTGTCTTGATGTGTTTAGCTGTCTATGTGTTAGAGCAAGTAATTTAATTCTAAAGATGTAACCATCTTTTGTTTTAATATCCATGCTGAAATTAATTTTTGATGAACCTCTTCTTACTAAACTACGTAAAAATTCTTTTGAATATTCATATCTCTTGAAAATTGTCATTGCCTTATCTCCTTCAATTTTATTAATTTGGAAATAAATTTTGTATTGGTGCTGTGATGGATCCCCTTTTAGAATATCGTATAGTGTAACTTCTAAAACTCTACCTACGGCATTTTCATCATCTGTAATTGGTACGTATGCAATTGGGACGTTATTGAATGAATCTGGTGCATATACTGTAACCCAGCGTTTTTCTCGCCACTTGTCCTTTACTCGACCTTTTCTACGTGCCAATTATTAACGAACTTTGAACCCAAAATATAAGGGTATATCACTAGATCTCTTTTTGATTTCCCATATAGCTCTGTAAAACACTAGGAATTCTTATGTGGCCATCCTTGGTTTGGAAATTCTCCATAATTGATACGAGAACTCTAGTTGTGGCTACCAGTGTGCTGTTTAGTGTATGTACATACTGTGTATCTTCATTTGTCTTATCTCTAAATCTGATTTTTAATCGTCTTGCCTGATATTCTAAACAATTTGAACATGAAACAATTTCCCTGTATGCGTTTTGTCCTGCCATCCAGGCTTCAATATCATATGTCTTTGCAGAAACCTTTCCCATGTCTCCAGATGATAGTAACATCACTCTGTGAGGAATTTCCAACTCTTGATAAAATTCCTCAGCTATTGCTAACATTTTTTCATGCTCTTTCCACGAGTCTTCAGGTCTTGAAAATACAAATTGTTCAATTTTATCAAACTGATGAACTCTGAAAATTCCTTTCTGATCTCTTCCATGTGCCCCAGCTTCTTTTCTAAAACATGGACTAACACCTGCATATCTTAAAGGCAAATCTTTTCCTTCTAGGATTTCTTTTGCTCTCATTGCTGCCATGGCGTGCTCTGATGTTCCAATCATGTAAAGATCTTCATCTTCTATTTTATAGATCACCTCTTCAAAATCATCTGCAATCACGGCTCCTTCCATTGATTCTCGATTAATCATGTATGGCGGTTGAATTAACGAATATTCTTTTTTTGCAAGAAAATCTAAACCAAAGTGGATTAATGAATGATTTAACCTTACAAGATCATTTTTTAAATAATAAAATCTAGCTCCTGCTACTTTTGCAGCTCTTTCTAGATCTACCAAATCTAGGTTCTCTGAGATATCAATATGATCGTTTATCTTGAATTCAAAATTTGGAATTTTCCCCCATTTTTTGATTTCCATATTTGCATTTTCATCTGCACCAACAGGAACAGATTCATGAACAAGGTTTGGAATGGTTAGTGCTAATTTAGAATATGTATTTTCAACTATTTCTTGTTCTGATTCTAATTTTGTAAGTTGTGCTGAAATATCTTTCATTTCTGATAAAATTGATGAGGCATCTTCACCTGCTTTCTTTTTTTGAGAAATCTCTAATGCTACTTGATTTTTCTTCTTTCGTAATTCATCTGTTTTAATTATTAATTCACGTCTTTTTTGATCAGATTCAATTAATGTGTCCAAATCAAAATCAACAGATCTATCTTTGAGCATATTGCGAATTATCTGTGGCTTTTCTTTGATTAATTTTGGATCTAGCATTATTCTATCACCTTTAACGCAACTTGGATATGTTCCATCACTTCATCAACTGTGCTAGTAAGCTGTTTGATATTCTTTTTACTTTTAAAATTAAAAACTAGTTTGTTGTCCATATTTTCAACATTAAGACTCAATCCCTCTGGGAAATCTACATTGTCTGGTTCTAAGGCTTTTTTTACGGTTTCAGCTTTTTCTTTTGATATGTTATTGAGAATTACCTGAACTTGACACGTTAATGACATTTACTTCTAAATAGTTAAGAAACTCATCTAATTTGTCTTTAGTTATTTTTGCTCCTGCAGCTGCATTATGACCTCCACCAATACCGTTGAATTTCTCAGCACCTGTTCTCATTATTTCACTAAGATTGATATCTGACGTACAACCAAAAGACTTTCTTGATGAGAACTTGATTGTGTTCTCATCACCCTTGGTTCTCAAAATTACAATTTTTCCAGAATTTTTTGGTGATCCTGCAATTAATGATGAAATGGTACCTGTCATTGTTTCTGGAACTATGTCTTCACCGTTTACCATGATACATGTCTTACTTTCAGAAATTCTCCATCTTTCATTTGATAAAATATTCATATATTCTCGGATCATTTTTCTATAATCTGTTAGAATGGTTTCTGCTTCTCTTAGAATTTTGTTTCTATCTCCCATACATACTGCCATTCCTACTCCCGAACGATTGATTCTTCCACATGAGTTTAACATAGTTGAAAATTCTCTTCCGTCTCTCAAGAAACTTCTGTTGTCTTCTCTTGGAAATGTATAGGTATATCCAATCAGTTCTGACATTATTTCTGTGGCGTTTTGCCCTGAAGCGAATTTGGTAATTGATTCAATGACTTGTCTTTTTTCTTCTTCATTTAGTTCAGCTGGAACTCTCCACCTTCCTTCTTCTTTGAGATTAATTCCTGATGAATTTAGTAGTGAAAAACATGTGTCTCTATTCCAAGTTAATCCCTCAATAAATGGCTGTGATGTAAAGGCCAAGGCATCTGCAAGTGGTCTTGTTTCTCTTCCAACTAACAATAAATCCAAATCAATATCCACCAAACCCAGTTCTTTGGCAGTGTTTGCAATCTCAAAGTTTTTACCTGTAAATGATTTTCGTTCTCCCTGATCTTGTCTATCTCCTAAAGCTGAAACAATTGCAATTGCAGATAAATCTGAATTTCTTTCATCAAGGGCTACTGATGCAAGATATGCCATTCCTCCAGCACATATGTCGACGCCTCCATCAATTCCATATTTCCATGAATTTATGACATTTTGATTATCCATCTCTTCATTTGGAATTTGGTGATGATCTAAAACAATCCAGTTATCTCCCAATGTTTTATCTAATTCATTTGCAAAACCTCCTCCTAGATCAGTTACTATGTGAAAATCTCTAGAATCTGTTTTGAATGATTCTAGAACATTTTTACTAAATTCTTTTGATGTTCTAACTGTACAATTGGCACCTGCTCTGATTAGGGCTTTAGTAATAATGCTGCCTGATGTTAATCCATCACAATCAATATGAGTTGTAACTGAAATTGATTTTTTTGATTTTATACAATCTAAAATTTTGTCCTTGAAAAATGAAAGTGATTCGTCAAGCGATTTTGTCATTACTCTAGTTGAGCAACCACGGATTTATACTTCCATGTTTTATCAATTCTTCCAATTCTTTTGTAGTAGACTGATAGTCTGTGAACTTTGGCTTCAATTAATTCCAAAGATCTAACATTTCTATTGTCTCCCTTGTTTGATTTAAGATGTTTTTGAAGATTCACTGCTTTTCTAACAATGTTTTCTAGGTCTTCAGGCATTTCAGCTTTCAAATCATGTTCTTCTAAAATTTGACCCATTTTTTTATTGGTTATTGCTTTGACTAGGGGAATGGAATGCTGATCTCTTAATTTAATTCCTGTTTGACTAGGGGTTAATCCATCTTTGGCATATTTTATAATTAATTCTTCAATTTCTGCAGGGCTCTGTGTAATCCAAGAAGGTGCACGAAGTGTAGCTGGTCTAATTGAATGTGATTTTCCATGTCTATGTGTGTGCATTCGTCCCATGATTTGGCTCATTATAGAGCAGAATTAAACGTTACTTATACTGATCTCGTACATTATATCAAAATTTGGTGTTCAGAATAAAAGTTAAATAACTCTCGTCCACCAAAACGAGCAGGTAAACAGTATGAATACAAAAATACTATTAGCAGCATCTCTAATCGCTGTATTCACTATAGGACTCTATGCAGAAAGTGCAGTAGCATTTGCACAATACATGGGTAATGTCGGTAGTGAAGGACAAACCGGATCTTATACATTAGAAGAAGCACTTGAGATTCAAACAAGAAGAATCGCAGCAGCACAAGCTAATCCATCATCTGGTTCAGGAACTCCATATCTTGATGCAAGTGGTGTAGTTGGTGCAGCAGTAATTGCTGGTGCAGTATTCGGTGGTATTGCAGGGGCTTTCTTCATTAGAGGAAGATCTGGCAAATACGCAGCAATGGGTAGAGGATAATCAAACCTCACATTTCTCTTATTTTATTATCTCTTCTTAGTGTAAACTGATTTTATTCATTTTCTTTTCTTGAAGAATCCTGATCTCGTACTTTCTGATAATAAAAGAAATGTATATATCGCAGAAATAGAGCCAAATTATTATGATTCCTATCGTAGGTACTTTCCTCAGCATCCTGTCTTCAATAACAGGACAACTGGGACCAAACTACGACCCATTATTCTACGATGTAATGATTTACATCTTCGGAACCATCATGTTCACAATATTCCTTCTTGGAGTAATCTCATTTTGGTTACGTGTACACGGCTGGGCTTACAAAGACAACCGTGAGAGATGGGTTGATGAATTAGACAGACACTTTGAAAGAGAAGGTATCGGTCTTATTCCAGACAACGGTAAATACTGGTAAATCACTTTCTTCTTTTCATTATTTTTAAAATCTCTTAGTGAAAACTATGGTCTTTTTTCAAATAGTAATCACAATTTTTTACAAAGTCAACAATGCTAGTTTTCAAGTAATTACGAATCTGCTATATCCCTAATTTTCTAGTTCTGGAAGGAAGTCTTTGTCTTTAGATGAAT
>CALNZF010000067.1:0-3326 GCA_942490965.1 uncultured Nitrosopumilaceae archaeon
TCATACAAATTTTGTGGGGGTATGAATATTTTAGAATTGATTCCAAATATTTCAAATAATTTTTTATTAGTATCTATAATTTTTTGCTCTTGATCTTTTTCATTTGCATTTATTAGGACATTATTGTCCCAACTATGATTTGCTATCTCTATGTTATTTTCTTTTATATTATTTTTAATCACTGATATAAGTTTCTCATCTGTTCCAATTGTTTTTCCTATTATCCCTATGGTTAGTGGGATTTCTTTTTCTGCAAATAGATTAATAATCTCTATTTGTGTATCTGATAACCAATAATCTTGTATGTCATCTAACCTAAATGACACACAGTTACATGATAATAATGGATTGTCTTTAAAATTAAAATTATTTTGATTTTTATAAATATCGAATTTATTTACATCTCCTGTAACATGAATAATTGTTTTTGGCCATAGTAAATTTTCAAGATTACTTTGCGAATTAATTTTTACAACATATGATCCAGATTTTAAATTGTCAAACTGGGCATTGCCTCTAAAATTCACATCCGACGTTATGATGTCATTCCAATCCAAATCTGCTAAAATTACTTTGTACATGCCATCATCTGAAGTGACCATCTTACTTCCTGAAAAAAGGTTAATTGTAACTAATTCTTCAATTGTTTCTGGGATGGATGTTACAATTTTTTGATCAGTTGCAATTCCTGGTTGTAATTTTATAGGCGAAAATGATGCAAGAAACATATCTTCTAAATAAACATCTGCCACATAATGATCATCTTGTAATGTTGTTGACTGAAGCCAATACCTCACTGTTTCGCCATCATCATTAGTTGTTATTCGCCTTAATTCGGAATTATCGTCGGATTTTAGCACTACTGTGGCTCCCCTAATTGGAATTTCACCATTTTTATAAAATATTTGAAATTGCAAACCTCCAGATAAGGGGATGTTGATTGTAATTTTTTCAGGATTGTCTTTTAGCTGAACATATCCTACATCAGCATACATTCCATCTGCATAAACTTCAATTTTGTATCTGTGATTTTTGGGAACAATGATAAAATCTGAATTACTGCTAAGTTTGTTTTCTAAAATTGGATCTTTTTGAAAATCTTGATAAACTAAAATTTTCATTGAATTATAATCTGCTAAATCACCATTGGTGTATTTTACTTCAATTTCTATGGTCTGATTTTCTTCTGCATATGCATTTTGAAAGCAAATCGTAATTCCAATTAAAAATATGACTGAAAATATTGATAAAATTTTATTCACGTTTACTTTACACTCCAATTCTTTTTGCGCTTGTCCAAGTAAGCTTTTTTGTTTCTTAATTGTTCTATAATTGCTTTTAGTAGTAAAAAGTCTATAATTTGCTTAAAACCATACACTAAGAATATTGTATACCACAACAACTTTGGATCTTCTTTATCTATTCTTAATGCCAAGGCAGTCATCAAAAAGTGAACTACTATGAAAATTAATGAAATTTGTAAAATATACACCCCATCTCCCAAAATAACTCCCAAGATGGCGTTTGCTGTGGCAACAAATCCAATTATGGGAGTAACTACCATGCCTAAGAACAGATAAGGTAATGATAATCTCTGCAAATAACCAAATCTAGGATTTGTTAGTGCATCTGAATGTCTTTTCAGAACTTGTATGTTTCCTCTATACCATCTCTTCCTTTGCGCAACAAAATCTTTCAACGTGTTTGGTGCTTCAGTATATGCTGTAGCTTTACTACTTCCCTGTGTAATCAACCCTGCTTTGAGTAGTTTTATTGTTTGATCAAAGTCTTCTACAATAGTATCTTTTCCATAAGCTCCAGCTTCTAACAAAAATGATTTTCTAAATGCACCTAATGCTCCTGGAACTATGGTGATTGAACCAAATATGTCAAATGCCCTTCTTATAATTTGAATTCCTGTAATGTATTCCAAAGCTTGACATTTTGTCAACAGATTCATTCTATTTCTAACTTTGATGTTTCCAGCCACAGCTGCTACATGCTCATGCACTTCAAACCCTTTCACAATTTCTTTTAAAGAATTTCTTCCAATGATAGTATCTGCATCTACAATCACGATAATTTCTCCTTTAGCATACACCATACCATAATTTAGAGCCGTAGATTTGCCGCCATTTTCTTTATGTAGTATGCGGATTTCATCCTTGTATCTGGATGCAATAGATAATGTGGAATCTTTACTTCCATCATCAACGAAAATTATTTCTTTGTTAGGGTATTTTGTTTCTAACAGCCCTTCGATAGTATTTGCAATGACTTTTTCTTCATTATATGCAGGAATTATAATTGAAATTTTTGGAAATGATTTAACATCCTTTTGTGTATCTTCTCTATACTTACTCACAACAGCCATTGGAACAAACAACATTGTAGACCAAAATGATATGGTTAATGCCCATAACAAAATTATCCTTACGGGAGATTCCAACAACGTGTATCCTTCATACGCAATCATTGTGCCTATGATAAAAGGCGAACCTAAAAGAAATACTAGAAACACAGATGGTGCTCGTTTACCTGATACGTTTTTGAGTATAGTTTGCCTGTTGCCCCTACTACATGATACAATGTAATTATGCCGCCTATCCCCATTGCAATCATACTGATTGGGCCTAGAATGAAAAAAACACTGGTTACAAGAAACACGACAATTGTAACTGTCAATCCAACCTGAATCAAATCAAGTTTATTTTTTGAAATTTTTATGTTTTCAGTAACTCTTGGTTTATTTTTATCTAAAATTGGTTTTGTACAAAATTCATGATACCAATTATTTTGAAATCTTGAGGATTTTTCATCAAGTTTGATATCTGTTTTGCATGAATTACATTTTATCATGTTTGGATTTAAGAAAATAGATTTATCTTTTTTTTGAATTTTTTTATTTTTTTTAATTGCTTCCTCTTGAATATTTGAAATTTTTAAATCTAGAATTCTCTCCAAATAGTTTTTATCTGAATTTGTAATCTCTCTGTTTTGCCTGAGTCTTTCTAAAAGGTACTGATTTCTCCCCTCATCTCCTTTTGATTGTTCTATAGCATCTGCTAGTTTTAAAATGATGAAATTTTTGTTCAATTTTAATAATTGTTAAAACATGATTTATGATTATATGTTAGTGCGTCATGAAATTTTTCCTTTCAGTCTATTTTTTTGCGCAAAATTATGAGAGAGTGTTTTTATCTAAAATCTTTAGTGTTCCCGATAAATTTCATAATATTCTACAGGATGGCTGAATTGCCTAAAATGATCAACTTCTCTCAAAATTTCTCATCAACAATATTTTGCCTTTGTCAATCCAAACATTT
>CALNZF010000068.1:0-3440 GCA_942490965.1 uncultured Nitrosopumilaceae archaeon
GTTCTTCCATCTGGGGAGTTGTCTCCATTCATGTCTTACTAAATATGCCAAAGCTTTCTTTCCCATGTTACTGTAGGGCAAATGCATGTTGATGTAATCCATATGATCCAAAATTGTTTCGCCTTCTTCCATCTTGATTAACCCTGATGAAACGACTTTCTTCTTGTATGATTCAAGTGCTTTTCTAACTTGAATCATGTATAGTAAATTTGAATATTGTCCATGAACAATAGGCGTTTCTTTTCCAAAAGGTCTGTAAAAATCATATTCATCTTTAATTGATGTTGATGTAACTTTAGGATCAAATGCCAATAATCTTGGGTTATCGTTTAGAAGCATAACTACCGCTCCTGCACCTTGAGTCATTTCTCCACTGGACCCCATATCATATTTGGCAATATCTGAAACCACTACTAGTGCTTGTTTTCCTTCTGCTTCTCCTGCTCTAATCCAATTGGTGTTATCATAAAGTGCATACGAACCACTGACACAAGCAAATTTTGTTTCAACACCTCCACAATGCTCAAACGCACCTTGGCCGTAAACTTGCTCTAGCATTCCAATTACATAGGAATTCATTGCCTTCGATTCATCAAATGCAGATTCAGTTGAAATGTATAATCTACCAATATCGTCTGGTGAAAGTTTATTTTTTTGCATAATTCGTAAACATGCGTTGGCTGCAAGACAAGCCGGGTCTTGATTGGCATCAACAATTGCCATTTGTGAAACTCCTAGACCTTTTTGTAATTTTACTGGGTCTAGCCCTCTATTCTTTGCAAAATCTGCTGCATCAATATACAATCTTGGTATGTAAATTGCAATATCGTCTATTCCAGCTGCCATAAGCTAGCTCCCGGAATTTCATTAATAAGGATATTGGGTAAATTCTAAGTAACTAGGAAGGGAATTTTAATAATTTTTTTGATTATTTATGAATAAAATGATCGCTGATCGTTATTTCCCTAGTTCTGCATCTAAAACTTTCTCAAATGTTTCTAAAGGCTGTGCTCCAAATAATCTGGAAGTTTTTCCATCAGGACCTATCACAAAAAACGCGGGGGTTCCAGTCAATTCTAAACTTTTTGCATCTTGATTACTTGCAAGAATAGTTTGTGAATGCTTTCCATTTAACATACAATCCGACCACACATCCATATCTAATCCAATTTCCTGAGCAAATCTTCCTAAATTTTCCGATGATGCCCAACCATTATTTTCCCCTGTCCAATTAGAGTACAAAATATCATGATATTCCCAAAACAATCCCTGATCATTTGCACAATGGGCTCCATGTGATGCATTGATAGAGTCTGGACCAATTATGTTGTAATCTTTGAAAATCATCTTTACTTTGCCTGTTTCAACATATTTTTTCAAAATATCATCTTCTGTAGAATGAAAGAAAACATTGCAAAAGTGACATTGATAGTCCCCAAACTCAATTAGTGTGACTGCTGCTGCTGGATTTCCAAGAATGGGGGAACCATTTGCGAGAAACGTATCTATTGTTATTTTTGCTGGACCTACTTGTTGAGCAGTAGGTGCAGGGACAATTTCAAGTTCCACTTGATTTGAAATATTGTTAAATCCAAAAAATATGATGACCATTACAATAGATGCTATTGCAGCTCCTATTGCTAGAGAAGGACCATGAATCAATAATGTTTATTTTTTTTGGCACATTTAGTCTTTTATAGACAATTTTTATTTTAGTACTCTCTGGTAAATCATAATGAGTTCAAAAAATTCAGTGCTAATCATCGAAGATAGTCCTGCTGTTGGTATGTTGTTAGCTGAATTCATGAGAAAATTAGGATACACTGATATCAAAACTGCCGAATCAGGTCATGCTGGGATGTCTCTTTTCAAACAATTTGTTGAAAAGGATATCACCCCTCTGATATTTTTGGATTATAATCTTCCTGATAGTACTGCAAATTCTATCATGTCTCAAATTTTGCCGATTAAGCCTTTTACAAAAATTATAATTGAAACAGCAAATGGCAAAGAAGAGGACACCATAAAGGAAGTGATAGGATTGGGTGCATATCACTATCTTCAAAAACCAATTCATTTCAATGAAGTCGAAAAAATAATCACAATATTGGAAGAAGAAGAATCATACTTGGAGAAAAAATCTCATCACAATGATCTTCTAGAGGATGATGATATTGATGAAGAAAAAATTATTGAACATATTGATTTTATTTTAAAAACTACTAATCAAATCAGTTTAAATAAAATTATCCAGATCCTTGGATTTTCAAATGATTTCATTAAATCTCATTTAAAAAAATTAGAAACTGAAGGAAAAATCATTCCATTAGGTAATAAAAAAGAAATTGCCTGCAATCAATGTGATGATATACGCACATCACAAGTTTTCTATTGTCCTAATTGTAAAAGTTCAAATTTCAAATTAGGAAAATTGATTGAACACTATGATTGTGGTAATATCACTGAAGAAAACACATATCAAAATGACTTGTGTCCAAACTGTAAAAAAGAAATTAAAGCATTAGGTGTTGATTACAGAATTATGCAAAATCATTACATTTGTAATGATTGCAGTGAATTTTTCCCTGAAATCTCAACAAGTTACATTTGTTTGAAATGTGAAAATAAATTCAAATTAGAAGAAGCCCGATGGAAATCCAGCATGAATTACAAGGTTGTCAATACAAAATAATTCCATTTTTGACTAGATACTCTATTCCCTGTACGAATGTCTTATCATCGATTGAGCCTTCTGCCCACCACTTTGCATTATTTTTAATCCATTTGGGAATGTTTTGTATTGTCTTCGAGGTTTGAGATTCTTCACTAACATTAATTATTTTCTCTGTTATCAAATACTCTATTCCCTGTACGAATGTTTTATCATCGATTGAGCCTTCTGCCCACCACTTTGCATTATTTTTAATCCATTCTGGTACTGTTACAACAAGGTTAGAATTGATTTTACCGATTGAAACTATTTTGTATCCTTTATCATTAAATTCATCAATAAGTTGTTTTAATTGGGCAATTTGTTCACTGTTGACATCATTCACATATGTTGAATTTTCTACTTTTGAAAATTCTTGAGCCTGAATTGAAATTACTGCAAATCCATAATTGTCTATGCTACGAATACTTTCTAAAATTACTTGCTGATTTTCTACTCCTTCAAAAATATTTTTTGAAGGATTAAATTTACCTGTAGATGACGTCTGAGGGAATCTGTAAGTATCTTCTCCTGTAAATAGAAATGGTGGCGAATCGCCATTCACTAAACTTGCACTGATATGTGTGATGTTATTTTCTTTCAGAATATCTAGTGTGTCTGAATTAAATTTATTGTCTGGCGGTATGAATATTTTAGGTGCAATGTTAGTATGTGTTTTAATTATTTTAATTGAATTTTTTAAATTTTCATTTTGTTCTTCTTTATCTAA
>CALNZF010000069.1:0-22922 GCA_942490965.1 uncultured Nitrosopumilaceae archaeon
TCTTTCAATACAAAAAATGAAGGGACTTTAGTATCTGCAAATACTTCCCCAGATGTTAAAAACACTGTAAAATGTGTAAGTAATGTCAGAAATAATGGATTGATTGATGTTAGGGGTGGAAGTATGGTTGGAACACCCGGAACCGCTGCTAAGATATTTGCAACATTAGCAAAAGCTGGAATTAATGTAATGATGATCTCACAAAATCCCTCTGAATCAAGTATTACCATTGTAGTAAAAAATGCAGATCTTGACAAAGCAGTTAGTGCATTAGAGATGGAATTATTAGGAAAAATTATCAAAAAATTAGAAATTACTACAAATGTTGCAATAATTGCGTTAATTGGTTCAGGAATGCGAGGAACCGTTGGAGTCGCTTCAAAAGTTTTTGGTGCAATTGAGAAAAATAAAGTCAATGTATCCATGATTACTCAGGGATCATCTGAGCTTAATCTTGCATTTGTTGTAAAAAACTCTGATACAAATGCAGCTGTTAAAGCCTTACACGATGAATTTGCATTAGATAAAATCAATTAAGACAAATCATTTAAGTGAATAATTCAAAGAATAGTTATTGAATAAGATTCAATCTTTGTTAATAATTGGAATTTTTGCAGTTGGTATAATTTTTGTAACTTCATCAACTGATCAATTAGTTGACGCAGGTTCTAGAAAAAAAATTCATTTTACTGAAACAATAACATCATCTCAAGATCCAGGTCAAGGACATGAAAATCATCAACTGGCACTTGTTTTGTCTCCCAATGAGGGAACAATCTATGACGGTTCGATGACGTTTACCTCAAGTGAGCCTGTGCAGGTTGTAGTTTTACATGAAATTAGCTTACAAGAATCGAAAGGTCAACCTACATGGACAGTAGATGGAAAAACAATCTATGGTTTATCATTGATAGATTTACAGAAAAACTCAGGTTCATTTGAGTTTACAGGGGCTGCTCTTGCATTACATTCCTCAAATTCTAAAGAATTTACCACAACTGTTAGTATAGACGGATGGATTCGAGGTCAACCTACAGAAGTAATAATGCAAAAAATTGAATTGGAAAAAGAAGAACCATCGTTATTACTATCAAGAACTAATGTACCGGCTACTATTCCAATGCATAAAGGAATCTATGAAGGAAATCAAATTCGTTACATCATAACTGATGGGAGTGATGAAGATTATGCAAAAATTATCTCAGAAAAACAAAAATGGAATGTAGAACTTTCTTCAGTACTTGCAAACGTTCCAGAAAAAACACTGCAAAAATTATACATTTTTAAAAATGGAGTGAAAGGTGATGGAATTTATGGATTTCAAGATGAAGTATTCTCCAGTACTCCATCACAAGAATTGGAATACAGTGCGTTAAATTCTATAATTGAAGTTACTTGGAAAGTTGGTCAAAAAGAAATTGAATTTGAATCTGCAACTGATATAATAAAAGCTGAAGAAGGAGGTAGAATTGAATTTAATGAAACAGGTGTTGTACTTAATACACCTCAAATCATTTGGCCTGATGGACAAATGAAAATTCGTTCAGATAAAGAAATTTCTGATGAAATGCCTTACAATGGTGGTCAAATAACTGAAATTAATGAGGAAGAAATGGCTGTAACTTTTGTTGCTCATAGGGGTTGGGGACCTGATGGAAGAACTATTTACTATATTGTAACTGATGCAACACCGTCAGGACCGGCTGAAACAATGGGAGTTGTTTCTTCTCCAAGTTCAGCAAATCTTATTGCTCATTCAGGAGCTGTTGATCTCTTCCAATTTAAGAACGGGATTGCTGGTCCTGGCCCATTAGGATTTCAAGCAGGAATTGCTGGTGCATCACCTGGTGATGCAAATTATAGTCCTATGTGGAGAATTTATCTAGTTGAATGGAATGATGCAAAATCTGCAAAAATTCTAGAAACAAAGTCGGATATTGATGCATTTAGTGAAGAGAACAAACTGTCAGTAAGTCTTGCTAGACCAATTAACAGTGATCATATAGTTAACTGCCCATTCATTGATCCATTTCAATAGAATCCACTAAAGGGATAAATTACTTGATAAAAAATTTCTTTTAAAATTGACTGGCAAACTCTACATCGTAGGTGTCGGACCTGGACATCATAACCATATGACATTTCGAGCAAAAGAAGTGATTGGTGAAAGTGATACAATTGTTGGATATGAAACTTATGTAAATTTGGTCCAAGATCTTATTGAAGGTAAAACTGTTCATCGTTATGCAATGACGCAAGAAGTGGAAAGAGCTCATCAGTGCATTGATCTTGCTAAATCTGGAAAAATTGTTTCACTTGTTTCAAGTGGTGATCCTGGAATTTATGGAATGGCAGGATTAATCTATGAAACACTTGCTGAATCTGGTTGGAATCCAAAAGATGATCTTCAAGTAGAAATTGTTCCTGGTGTATCGGCACTCAATTCATGTGCATCAATTGTTGGTTCACCTTTAATGACTGATTTTGCAGTAGTAAGCATGAGTGATTTATTGGTTCCATGGGAAATTATTTCTAAAAGAGTTGAAGCAGCTGCACAAGGTGATTTTGTAATTGTAATTTATAATCCTGCTAGTAAAAAAAGAATTCATCAATTACAGGATACAAGAAAAGTTCTTTTAAAATATAGAAAACCTACAACACCAGTTGCAATTATCAAAGGTGCATTTAGAGAATCTGAAACTGTTGTCATGACAGATTTGGAAAATTTGCCAAATCATTCAGAACAATTAGGCATGGTTAGTACTGTGATTATTGGAAATTCATCAACATATACTTACAAAGATTTAATGATTAATCCAAGAGGTTACAAATCAAAATATAATTTGGAAGAACAAACAAATCCCGATCTTAAAGTCTAAAAGCTTTTCTTAATTGCACCATTCAATTCTTCACTAAGATTCAATTTTTCTCTAATTGGTGAAACTACCTTAACCAAATAATTTCCTACTGTTTGTTTCAAATCTCCTGGATGTAATTTCTTTTCTGCAAAGTCTTTTTCCAGTTGGTTGTAATTAGCATATGATACATTTCCACCAAATTTTTCAGGTCTTTCTACTCTCATTTCATTGAATTCATGAAAGATTACAGATCTTGAAATTTCTAATAATGGATTATTTTCAATATTTGCTTCTTCACACCATGCTTTGCTTATTTTCTTCCTTATTTCATCGTCAGAATTGTGAATAAACACTCCTGAATTTGGATCTGATTTACTCATTTTTCCTAAAATTTTGTCATTACTTGAATCTGCAGGTTTTGAAAGTCCTGGTAATAGTTTGTGATGAACAGCAACAGGTACTTTCCATTTCATTTTTGGAAATATTTCTCTTACTAACATGTGGATTTTTCTTTGATCCATTCCTGCATGTGCAATATCTACATCTAAAGAATGAATATCTACTGCTTGCATTGCTGGATAAAGTAATTTTGCTACATCAATTTTTTTATCATCTTCTGATCTGCCCATAATAGTCAAAGTTCTCATTGTTCTTGCAATTGTCATGTGTTTTGTAAATTTTATGAGCTCTGACCAATATTCTGTTTTTTCTTCATACAGTTTAGATCCCAAAATTATTTCTGCATCTGGACAAACTAACTTGAAAGCATCTTGATAATATTTTGAAACTTTTTCAATCGTTTCCCAATCTCCTCCAAGCTTATCATTAATCAGAGTGTGCCAATCAGCTAGGAAAATCTTACATTTTACACCAGCTTTTACAAAATCATTAATTTTGAAACCTGTACTAATCAGACTGCCAAGATGCAAGAAACCTGAAATTTCTAAACCGATGTAATGGTTGGGAGATGAATTAGTTTTGAATAATTCAATTAATTCTTCTTGTGTTACAATTTCTTCAGTTGGTGGCCTTTGAATCAAATCTACTTTCTCTGTAATATCCAAATCAAAACAACTTTTGAGAAGTTAACGTATAAAGTTATTCAAAATTGAGTTTGAATTTAGAAGGTTTGAATAGAAGATATTTTCATACTGTTTATGACTCTTGAAGAAGGTTTAGAATTAATTTCAAATTACAAGAAAGCTCTTGAAAAATTTATTGAAACATTACCTGAACAATCAGTTCAACTAGGCTCAGAAATGATCAACACTTTATCAATGAATTCTAAAAATGAAATTAAAAATTTGGAAGCTATAGAAAAAGCTCTAAAAAGACAACCAAAATATGAATCTGGATTATCAGAATAAATTCTATTTGCAGTTCTTCTTGTGTTTTCTTAAATCATCTGAAGTATCAAATTCAGTTCCACACACCCTACATTTTTCTTTTTTCTTTTTATGAGCTTTTTCTTGATGTTTCTTTAATTTATCAGAATCAGGAAGAACTGTTCCACATTTTTTACATTTTAATTCATTTTTGTTAGAACCAAATAATCCCATGTACAAATTTGTCCTTCATAGTAGAAATAGTTTTTTTACTAATTTTTCCTTACAGAAAATCTATTCAATTCTTGATTCGTCTAAGCTTTTTCTAGGTTTTATACTAAGATAAAATCCATGAGTACTGATGATAAATGATGCAAGAAATACTTTGGTTGCAAAGACTAAATTCCAAGGTCTATCAGGATCTGGATAGGCAACTGATAATTTATCAATGTCTGGAACCATTCCATTGATAACGCCTGCAGTTATTTGCGCATTTAACACTGTAAAATTGTATAATACTTCATAGAGAGAAATAATTGAAAATCCAAGCAACATCAATTGAAGTAATGCCATTTTTGTGCCAACAATTTTATCACCTGCAGTTCTTCTCCATCCAATTCTTGTAACACAATACCATCCAATTATTGTAGAAAAAAATATCCAAGTAGTTACTCTAGCAAAATTTTCAAATGGAATAGTTGTATTGTGAATTGCCTCTCCCATAACATATGTTCCATTTTCCATCCATTCTATCATGGTAACATATACTCCAAAAATTAATGATGATGCCATAATGAATCCACAAATATAGAAAACATACAGATAGACTTTGTAGCCTGAATCTGATTTTTCAAGATAACGTGGCTCCATGATGCCGTTTGCCTAATTTTGAAATATAAAAATTCATGTTTTTCTACTGAGATTTATAGACTAGTTATAATCAGAAATTATGATGAAAATTGCAATCAATATTCCTATTATTGGTAAAGAAGAGATTGCTGTAGTCACATCAATTTTGAAAAATGGAGCCTTAACATCTGCTGCTAATTTAGGCGGAAAACATGTTCAGGAATTTGAAAAATCCGCTGCATCTTTTGTGCAATCAAAATATGCTATTGCAGTAAATTCTGGTACTGCTGCATTACAGGCAGCACTTTATGCATTAGATATTAAAAAAGGAGATGAAGTTTTACTTCCTTCATTTACATTTGTAGCAACTGCCAATGCTGTTATTGCAACTGGAGCAAAACCTGTTTTTGTTGATATTTTAAAAGAAAATTATACAATAGATCCTGATGATTTAGAAAAAAAAATTACTAAAAAAACTCGAGCAATAATCCCAGTTCATCTTTATGGAAATGTTGCAATCATTGAAAGGCTTTCTGAAATATCTAAAAAATATAATATTCCTATCATCGAAGATTCTGCACAATCTTTAGGCTCTACTTACAAAGGAAAACACACTGGAACTTTCTTTGAAATGGGATGTTATAGCATGTATCCTGCAAAAGTAATGACTGCTGGTGAAGGCGGTTTTATTGTAACCAATGATAAAAATCTCAGAGATAAACTGTTAATGATTAGAAATCATGGAATGGTTCATGGATATGATACTAGAATATTTGGTTTGAATTTACGGTTACCTGAAATCAATGCAGCAATAGCAACTATACAAATGAAAAAACTTCCTAAATTTTTAAAATCTAGAAAAAATAATGCTCAATATTTATCAAAATTAATGTCTGATCTTAAAATTATACTTCCTACGGAAAGAAAAAATGAAAATGTAAATTGGTATCTTTATACAATTTCAACTGATAAACGTAATAATATTTTGAAAAAATTAAACGATAAAGGAATCGGTGCTGCATCTTATTATCCTACACCTGTTCATAAAACTCCATTTTACAAACTCAAAATGAAACTTCCTGTTACTGATTGGGCAGCTTCACATGTACTCTCTTTACCAATTCATCCAAATGTAACTCAAAAAAATATTGAATTTATTGCTAAAACAATGCGTGAAATATTGTGAATGTGATAGGCGAGGCTATTGGCGAACTTTGTAAAGCCATTTTACCTATTAACGAAGAATTTTACCTTGGAAATTCTGATTCTAAAATAGCAATTTGCACTCTTTCAAGTATAGATTTACTCAAAAATATTGCAAATTCTGAAATTTTAAGCAAAATATCTATTGTGGGACGACTACTTTCTGAAAATAAAGGAATTGATTCTGTAATAAAATATGTAAACAAAAATCATCAAATTGATACAATAATAGTTTGTGGAAAAGAAGTTTGGGGACATAAATCTGGCCATTCTTTATTTCAACTACACAAAAATGGAACTGATCAAAACAACAAAATAATTAATTCTACTAGTCCAGATCCATTTCTTACCGTTTCAAAATCAGAAATAAAATATTTTCAAGATAATGTAAAACTTGTTGATTTGATTAATGAAACTAAATTTGAATTAATTTTTAACAATATTTAGAATTTTTTAATAACCATTTAGTTGTCTTTCACGATTTATTTCATTTTTCTTTTTATATTCATCTAAAATATCCTCTGGTGTAAGTTTGAGTTCTATTGATGCCTGTACCACAAAATGCCAGATATCAATTAATTCCTCTCTTGCTTCTGCTTCGTTAAATTCAACAGGAGTTTTCCACCATTTCCAGTTTGTTGTCCTTTGCAGTTCTACAGCTTCGTGCATTATGGCTGTACATAAAGCAGAAATTCTTCCTTCAGAATCTTTTGGATATCTATCTAATTTCATCATATCTGATAGTCCTTTTTGAAGTTTGAATATTGTCTCTAGTCGATCTTTTTCTTCTGACAATGATAAATTAATTTGAGAAATAATTGAACTTAAGTCTTTTTAGAAGATGTTCAAGTGTCAGATATGAAATCATCATATCTGATTGTTACATCAAAATAACTTTCAAAATATTTTTGGTATGACCTTCTTTTTGGAGTAAAATATTTTTGAGCAGACCTCACATAAGACTACAAAAGAAAAGAGCAACAGAGGATCAAATAATAAATGAAATTTACAATCTGTTACACGGTACAGGGAATAGACCGTATCCGCTAACAGTAACGGAGACTGCCAAAGTCCTAGGAGTATCAAGGGATACAATATACAGATACGTAAAAAAGATGAAGGGAGAATCAAAGATTCTCAAAACTAAAGACAGGCTAGTCCTACCAAAACTTCCCGAGGATACAAAGTTTCGACAGTTCAACAAGAACCATCCCATTACAGGAGACCCACTAGTTACAGAATGGATAGATGATCTACTGACAAGAAAGGGAGGCAGTCCACTAAAGAACTGGGACAGAAGAATATGCTGTCTTGAAACAGTGTGCAACACCTGCAAGGTAGAACCCCAAGACCTCATAGTATCCCACAGAAGAACTGAAAAAATTATGCGAACCTTTGCAAAGTTTTACACTTCAGGAAATGCCATCCAATCAAAGAGCGGCTCAAAACCAACTGGATTAAACACAGGAATATACGCGCGAGTCCAAGCAGTCAGAGACTTTTGCATGTTTTACAATCTCTTCTGGCAGAAAGGAGTCAC
This sequence comes from uncultured Nitrosopumilaceae archaeon, assembly GCA_942490965.1. GTDB lineage: Archaea > Thermoproteota > Nitrososphaeria > Nitrososphaerales > Nitrosopumilaceae > Nitrosopumilus. Next base: position 7,776 of record CALNZF010000069.1, read on the forward strand.
GGGTATCATGTCACAAAAAGTTCTAGGACATGGCAAGTACAGCGACATCAGACTAACTGATGATGAACTACAAAGAGCAGATGAATACATCAAGGAAAAGTGGGGACTGGATTCAGATGTTTACCGCTGGTTCTGGGTCGGAATAGAGTCATGTGCAAGATTTGATGCACTGTACAACATGCCACTAGAATATACCAGATCAATTTCTAAAAAATCAGGTAGGACAACTTACATCATGACTGCAATTGAAACAAAGACTGATCATATCCGCGGTGGAAAGTGGTCAAAGTACATCAGCAGAAAAGATACCCAGACCAGCTTGGATTTACTAAAGAGTAGAGGAGGACAAAGAATTCATGAAAATAATATCCTAAAATACAAGTTTACAAAAAACATTTCATACACATCTAAAACAAATTTACAAACACTTGGGAAAACAAGCACACTATTTTCAACATCATCCAACACATGCACTACGTCATATTGGAGCACATTACTGGCTATCAAAGACAGACTACAATTATGGATTGATTGCAGAGATTGGTGGATGGAACAACATGGATGAACTAAAGAAAAGTTATGGTCAAATTCCCCCTGAAAAAATTTTAGACTAACGAATCTTTGAATGATATTTATGAAATCAATTTAACACTTCAATAGAACAGAAAATGATTAATTTTGAGATTAAATATCTGGTAATGTTGAAAATGCATTTCACCACGTTGGAGAAACTTTTTCATGTAGAGATTCATAAGTTTCAACTCGAATATCATGCAGATATTTATTGAATACTGGAATAAAACTATCTGCCTCTGGAAGTTTTTCGTCCCATTACAACAATATTGTCTATGACAGTGTATGGTTCATGTTGTAATTTTTCATTATAATGAATAAGTTGAGATAATGCATATCCTGTCTCAGTACCTGCGATAACTGTTTTATGTTTTCTATATCCTTCTTTAGTTGATTTTTTTATCTGGTTTTAAATTCTATTAAACCAGCATATTTTGTTTTAAAATGAGATTTTTCCATATACAAATCCAAAAAGTCATCCTCGGAAATTTTTTTAGGGGAATCTTTTGTGGATATGCCCAATATTTGAAATCAATTAGCCATGGATTTTCAGCAATCCAATCATGTACCTCTTTTTCAAGAGTGGCAGGATTTTCATATAATTTTTTAAATTTATCTAAAATGTCTTGGAAATATGTGGGATTTGATCTAATTACTTGATCTGACATTCTACATAATTCAAGAATTTTTTTAAGATCATCAGGTTCTTTAATTGTATATTGTGGAGTGAGTTGTGTGACAATATTTAAAATTCTTTCAAAATTAATTGAATCTTTTATTTCATGTTTTTCTAAAAAGATAATTACAAAATCAAGTAATTTTTCTAATTCTAATTGAGTTTTGATATTGTAATTTTTAGATAGCAAACCCATCATATCCACCAACTTTGAGAAACTAGTCGATGGAGTTAAAGATCCATATCTTTCAGAGAGATTATTCATAATAACATCAATCATTTTTGAAAAATTTTCAGTAGATAATTGATTATTGTTTGAAAATTGAACAATATTATCCAAAATAGAAGAAATATTTTTTGGTTCAATTTGAAAGACATCCACAAATTTACGTATTTCTGGAACCACATTTTTCAATTCTTCTAATTCATGAGGAGTGCATTTTTCAACAAATAAAATTTACGTCCTCTAACTTTAACAATAAATGCAGTTTACCTGATTTGCGATATTCATCTAATGCTTCGTTAAGTTCAGACTCCGATTTATCTGAACGATCAACAAAAATTTTAACAATTTCTTCCTTACGTCCTAAACTAACAAGATTGCGGAATTTAGGATAATTTATGACTAAAATTTCACCATTAGGTGATGATTTATGATAAGAGTATTCATCACCTAAATTTTTAGAAAAAACAACTGCAAAAAATTTAGTTGTAATTTGATCATAGAGATTTTTTTCTCCTGCACCATTTTTTTTGAATGTGCCTTCTGGAAAATCTGCAAAAATACATCCAAATCTGGATTTATTCCAATATTGTACATTTAGTTTTTTTCTAATGCTTTTTCTATTATTGGTTTGATAACATTAGCCTCTTTTTCAAAGAATTTCTTTAATTTTAGGTGAATTTTTGTAATATTGACGTTTAGGATTTGGGGTATAGTAATACAAGTATGAATCCATGAAATGTGATATAATTTTTAAGAATAAATGATTTTTGTAATGCAGATCAAATTTTAAAAAAATCTTAAAAATGTGATTTCGGTTAAGTATGAATTTTTTATATTTAAAACACATAGTTTATCTGATCATTATTAGTAGAGAGTACGTATCATGGTAAGCCCGAAAGAGGAATTAATTGAACGTGAAAGATTACATTTGCTACAACAATTTGTTTTGAATAGGGAATCTGAAGAAATTCGTCGAAGAACTTTATGAATACATGATAATGAGTGTAATTTACCGTCATTCTGATGAAGATGGTAAAATAGAAACATATAAGAATTCACAAACTAATAGAATCTGATTTTCATTTATCCAAGATGCCTGGAATGCAAGTAAAAGACGGAATGTCCCGACTTTTGAGGAAAAATTCAATGAAGAAAACAGTAGTCTCAGTTTATCAAAAAAATAATCTTTCAAGATTTAAAGCATCTTCTTCAAATATTTTGGATTAGAAAAAGAAGTACAAATGAATTAAAATTAAAGATTTTAGAAAAAATTGAGCCCAAATATCATAGTAAAGTAGATTCAATTTTAAAAAATTTTGATATGTTTATGGAGTAGTATTTTTAAAAAGTTTGGCATTCAAGCAGCTCAGATATTTGCAGAAAATAATAAGAATCTTAACGAATTAAGTGGATTTACAAGTTTTACAGAGTTATATCGACAAGATGTAATTTGTGATTTGCCTGATTTACAGCGTATAATATTAGATAAAATTTTTATGATTTTTTCAATCCTACAGAAAAAAATAGTAAGTATTTTTATTCTGTATCTCAAGATTATGTCATTAACACAAATACTTAATGTAGAACCTAATTTAAAAAAAATTCAAAGTGACTTATTATCTAAAAAAATTGTTTATTTAGATACAAATATTTTAATTCGCTTATTTGTTTGATGATGGTCAAACTCTAAAGCAATTAAAAAATTAATTGAAGAAACAAGGAAATTAAAAATAAGGCTAAAGATTAGTGAAATTACATCTGCAGAATTTAAAACGTGGTTAGAAAGGAAAGAAAATAAGTACAAACAATACAAGTTACCTTCAACAAAATTATCACAAGCATTAGGAAAATTTGATGAAGATGATGATCCATTCTTTCAAATTTTACAAACAGATGAATGCGGGTCAAATTTAACAGCAAAGAAATTTTGTAAAAAATTTTGCAATTTGAAGTATTATTATCAAATCAATATGAAATTGAGGTAGAAAAATCAATCAAAGATATTAAAAAATCAAAAGAAACCAAAGAACTTCAATCTAGAGTGATTAGAGCATCCACCAGATCAAAACGTGATGACGTTGCATTTCATGATGCGTATAGTATCATAAGAATTCGTCAATTACGAAAATCCAAACAAAGTGATGAATTAGGCCCCAACGTATGGTTTCTCACAACTGATTTTACACTAAAAGAAGCAGAAGAAAAACACTATCAGGATTATTAGCATACAAGTAGTATTACTGTGGACGCATGGTTTCAGATGATTTCTACATTTATTTCTCCAATAGGCTCAATTGAAGACACAAGTATTGCATTTTCTAAATTAATTAGTTCTCATTTTGATTCTCATAAAATAAAAGTAAATGATTATCTAAATTTTGTAGATGCATTAACCGATGATGCAGATTTCACAATAGAACAATTAACAAAAATTACTGGAAATGCGTTTGTCACTGAAAAACTTAGATCAATAAACCAAAAAAGAGAATCAGGAGAAAGTCCGAGTAAAGTAGAGAAATTCAGACAGGCTGTTGCAGAAATGCAGAAATTTTCAAAGGTAGTTTTGACGAAGAAATTATAAAAATACAGGCAGATGCTAAACAAAAAAATTGAAGAAGAGTCTTTGAGGGCTAAACAGGCAGAGAAAAAAGCTTTTATAGATGCAGAGAAAGAAGCTTACAGATGCAGAGAAAAAAAGCTACAGATACGAAGAAAAAAACACAGATGCAGATGATAAGAGAAGAAAGCTAAAGTGAAATCAATTTTAATTATTTTGACATTAGGGATGGTAGTTGTCAATATTATTTTGGATGTAACAATTTTAAAAGATGTATTTGTAGAACAAAATTCTTCAATAATTCCAGTTTTGTCTTTTAATATAGGTAGTACATTAGGATTGCCAAAACTAATTCATTTTTTGTATAAAGATGCTGATTGAGATAAAACTAAAAAAATCAAAAAATGGAATTACTTTCTACCAATCACAATCATCAATACTAATAATAATAAATACATAAAACCGTATTGCATAAATTTTAATCCTTTTTTAGTGGCTAATTCATTTTGTTGTGAAGATTTTATTGCATCTCTTAATTCAATAAATGAAGACAATGCAAATGGAATATTCGCAAGCATAATAGATACGGTAACATAAAATTCTAAAATTGAAGATATGATTTGATTTTCAGTAACAGCATAATTTGTAACCGTTAATAAAATCAATACTCCGGTAATAATAGTACCATTAACGCTTAACACTTCAGATTTTTTAAAACTCATGCAATTCCCTTATACTAGATCATGTTAAATCTATTAGGTTTTATTCCAAATGAGTTCGAAATTCATATCTTATTCATGTTTATTTTATAAATAAAGTAGGCACCTTCAAAATTACTTCAACACGACTTCAAGATGTCTCTTAGTTAATGGGTCTTATCTACAAAATGATGCTCCTTTTTTGATATTCCAGTAACTGTTGAGGCACAACATGGTACTTAATCGTATAATATGTGATATTGAATTAATTCTCTCATAGAGATTTATCTTTCAAGTTAAACATTATCAAATCTCTAATTTTCCAAAAGATATCGCTTGAAACTATTCTTCATCAATTATAGTCCAAGACAATCCCAGTAATTCTTCCCATGATTCTATGTGTTTTTGACATGCTATAGTATGGCAAAATTTCCTTATAACGTTCATGAATGATTTGTTTATACAAATCATCAGCATTCTCTAAATACCATTTTGGAAAATTATACACAGTTGGAATTCTCACCAGAAAACTAGTCGTTGCTGGTCTTAAATTCCAATATTAGTTTCATGTCCAAACAAGAGTAAATCCAATAATCTCAATTCTGGTGTTGTTATTGACATCAATTTTTAGCACATCATTTACCAAATTGGGTTCAACCTCTTCGCCATCTACAAGAACAAATAATCCATGTAATTTTGTCTCAAATCTTTTCTAGATTAGGCAATGGATCACACATTATTACATAGCCATGCGATGTTATCACAGGTTTCAATATTAGAGAATGAGAGACATCATCAACTCTGAATTCACCGATTGGAACTGTATAAAAATTGAAAATTCCTCCTCTATGAATAATGAGTTTACCGTCATTAGGTCCTGAAGTTGCTCTTCTTCTATCTACAAAGTTGACATCATATGGAATGTCGCATTGTTTTGACAAGTTATTTTCTTGAAAAATTGTAGGTGAAATAGAAAAATATACCATCAGAGCAACAACTGAAATAATTATCGGTACAAGATATGTTTTCATTTTCTAACTCCTACAATAAATCATCAAGTTCCAAATCAGACAGATACAAAAAGTCTGTGCGGTCTGTTGCAGTACCATATTGAGCAAAAACAGAATATATTCCGTTTTGTTCCCACAAAGGGCCGCCAATTGACAAAGATTCTGTAAATGTCCCATCTTCAGATATTGTTACTTGTGAAACAAATACCGCATCCATCAAAGGATTATGTATTGTAATGTTTAGTTCAGTATTAGACATTATGCCCTGTACATATCCAGATATTATTACGACATCATCTGTGTGATAGTCCTCTTTGTCCACACTCACATGAACAGTAGAATTGATGTAATCGTCATGTGTTTCTTTTAAATTTTCAATTGTTTGTTCCCTATGCACCTCTTCTAAAATTTCAATTGTTTTTTCAATGTCTCCTCCCGCAGATGTTCTAGCTGATTGGATGGGGCCCATGGTAAAATTATCTGCAATCTTTCCCCTTTCTACTAGTTCAGGAGTCACAAACTCCCTTTGAATACAAATTTCTAAAAACTGTTGAACCATTTTCCCTTCCGTCGACTGTAGGCTGCCACTGAGATATCACATAATCATTGCAGTTTTGTTGGCTCATCTCCGGACCAGTAAGGCCAAAAGGGTAATCATAGTTTTCAGGAAAAGAATTCCCGTAATCGTTTGCAGGAGCAATTTCGATTCTTCTGCCTTCATCAACTAAGCCTCCAATGTTTTCTTTCCAATCTATTTGTCCACGGTATGTCTCTGCCATAACAAGAGTCACTACAGAACCAACTGCAATAAGCACAATAATTATAAAAAATCTAGTTTTCATTTTTTGCCTCAGTAATTAAACAAGTTTCAGTATTGATAAAATGCGTTTCATTACTCCACAAGACAAAATCATCCTCTAGATATTCACTGTTTCCAACCCAGCATTTCTTTAAAGCATTCTTTAGACTAGTATCATGTTCATATTCTTCATGGGTCATAAACTTGCAGATATTATTGTCAATGTAATGTGTAGAGTTTTCCCAATCAATTAATGGTTGAGTGCAGAGGTTGTTTGTTTCAGGATTAGCTTTAACTCTTTTCTGACAAGCGCAACTGGCAAATATTCCTTCAAGTTGTTCAGAAGTGTTATCAGATACTATTACATCATTGCATGGCTCCAACCAGCCCAATTCTTCTGATGCACACTGGGTTGATCTAACATAATTTGTATCTGTAAATCCAAATGAATCATGCCATTCGTATGGCAAATTCATGTAATGAAAAAGATCATGACCGTTATTCATTGCAAATACAAAGATAATTCCTGTTGCAATTATTGGCAATATCTTGTATCTAGTTCTCATCTTCAACTCCCAAACTATATGAAACCAAACAGTTCCATTATCCTAATTGATGTGTTATCACAAAATTGTTTTTGACCATCAGAACTGCAATGCCAGATATGACCATCATCAATCTTGAGATATTCCCCATAATAGTATAAATTCATAAAAAAATTTGCTGTAAAAAATGACACAAGTACAATTGAGATTACAATAATTATCAAAAATCTGGTCTTCATTTTTTCTCCAGCAATCCATTGAGTTTTTCAGCAATCTCGTTACTGTCTTTTAATTCCAGAACTATCTTAGAGTAAAAGTCTGATTTTAACACCAGTACAAGAAAATCATGTTTTCTTTTCTTTGTGTACCAGAACTGTTTTTGTTTTTGTGCAAAATATGTTCCCAGTTCTAGTATTCTGGGAAGATTTGTCCCTGCAATTTTCAATCCTATCTGGGAATGAGGAGGTTCTGAAAATACAGATGCGATATTATCATATGGAATGTAAAAGGAACCTTTGGCAGCACCAATTTTTTCTAGAACATTTAGATTAATCCTCAGATGATCATCAAACAAAACTATCTTCATTTTTTCACCGTACTTGATATTAAGACCAAATCATCGTAGGAGTATTCTGGGAAAAAGTTTGCGACAATTTCTTTTTTGATAAACTCAAGATTCTTTCCAGTTATTTGGTAATTGTATCCATTTGAGAAATTAAATTCATAGTATCGAAAAGACTCAGGTCTGTTACTGTTTGGATTCATTGCATCGCCACCAATCCTAATTATTGTATCTCCTATCTGCCAGTTCTCAAAGAACTGTTGATCAGTATTTGAATACATCATCCCATTTGTTCCAACTATCATCTCAATTGAGCCAGACTTGCTTTGAAAATCAAGATACCTTACAGTTGTGGAATGCTTTTCAGGAGATATTTCTGACAAGACATACCCTGCAAACTCTGCAGGGATTGGAGGATATTTCGGATAATGTTTTGCAAAAGACACTACAAGGAATTCTGAACTTTTGCGAATTTCATCAAGGGAGACACTCCTGCCATCGCCAATTACTCCGTTTGCAGAGGGAGTCCATTTTGGCGGCTCGACATATAGCGTCCCTTGTTTATCTATTGACAACTCAAGATAGGGAAGTGCAGTCATTGCAGTAGAGCGATGTGTTGCGCCATATGTCAGGGCCCCGTCAATTACTCTGTACATGCCTCCCTGACAGGGATTCTCTATTCTTTGCCGTCCCTCATCGGGCCAATACTTTATGATGCACGGATCATCAAGTGCCTTTGCGCTGTATGCACGGAATGCCGAGGTGTCATTTGCAGCACCGCCCATCCATTCAGGCAATCTGATCAACATGAATAACCTGTACGTGTCCTTATCTTTTGGAGCAGGAGGATAGTAGAATAACTCTACACTGTTTGGTTTCATCGATGTAACGTTATCAAAATCTATAGGTTCCAGATCCAAAACAGATTCATCAGTTTCAGGAATTTCAATTAGACAGACATCATCATGTCTCACCCCGCCCTTTTCTGCACATAACTTGTCCAAGTTTACAGAATCAATTGCAAACACTGCAAGTATGGATGCAATAATTATCACTGCGGGAATTATTACAAATTTGAAATTCATTTGATTAATCCAAAATAATGTTTACTGATAAAGAATTCTACAAAATTAGGGGCCAGAGCCGCCCATTTGTGCCTCAGAAACAGAGGGATTTATTCCAGTAAATTCGTAAAATGCGTCAATTTTGTCCTGAGTCATCCAGACATCAGTAATTGGAAGAGAATTTACCTTGCCAAACCCACAATTGTTTGGATCAGGATCACCCATCCCACTCAAATCAAAGTTTACCGCATGGCCCGTACCAGTATGATAGTGCCAAGAGTCATCACACTCTCCAATCCATTTCCATAAAGTAAATTGCGCAATTGGAAAAGATACACCATTCATTGAAACTGACTTTATTGGGACTAATTTCTCCATTTCATTTCCAGAAATTTCAGTTTGAGGTTGAGGTTCTTCCTGTTTGAGATTGTCTTCTCTGTTCTGTTGCTGCTCAATGAATCTTTGTAAACTAGACCAGGTTTTAGCATCCTCTTCTCGTTCCTCAAGAATTTGATTATCCACAACCCGTGCATGTTGTATTCCAAACCATGTGGGAATGCATCTACCTTCAGTGAAACCAACTCGGGCAGAACATACCTCACCCTTGCTAGAGGCACATGCACTGTCAGATGTACAGGTTTTTGCAGAAGTGCGACTGTCAATACCAAATTCCTTGGATGTTGCATCCTCCAATCCAGAACTGCCAAATTCCTCAGAGTATGTACTGGCAATGGATTCAACGCGCACAATGTTATCTTCAATAAAGCCATCTAATTTTTTCACATATTTTTCAGAAGCATCTAGATCAGAGGAAGTTCTGATTTTTGAAGTGGCATCTAAAACAGGCAACTCTTGCTCAGTTGTACTTTTCAACACAAAAACATCAAGGCCAAAGTTCTTTGCCACATCATAAAATGCATCAGTTGCAGCCTGAGATTCTTTTTAGCTTGCTGAAGGGTCAGTACAGAGTCGCCCTTCATGTCGTTTAGTTTTTGCTCCAACTCTACTGCATTATTCATGTAATCCTGGTTTTTGTTCTCAGAATATTGCATCCATGCATCTTCTGTAGAATCATCCAAGGAGGAAGTCAGGAAATTTTGTATTTCAAGTATTTGCTCCAAGGCCAGATTGTTTGCAATGAAGATATTTGATTCGTGCTGCAAAATTTGTTTTGCATTATCATCATCAAATGCAGAATATGATTCAATTGGAGGACCCGACTTTGCTTGTCTTTGAGATATTTCAGTCTGGATTTTTTCTGAGTTGATAATGCCCTGACTCATTAAATGTCCAATAGAGTTTACAATCTCTCCATCTGAAACTGCACCCTCACTCCAAAATCCAAAAACGTCTTTTTGATAGCTAGGAATTACAAATGTTCCACCCTTTGACACTCCAGCCGAATGTTCCAGTCCAGGAGATTTGAGGAATTTATCAAGAGGAATCACATCTTGAATAATCAAAGTTTCAAGGGCATTGATAATATCAGAGTCTGAAATCAATCCATCCTTCCACCATTTTGCATTATTTTTGAACCAGTCTGGAATCGTATCAGAGATTGCTGCAGATGAATCATCAGAGGGCAAGGATAGCCCTGCTTGTTTATCAGGATCCTCTAAAATTACCACTCTGAACTTGATAGTGGTATCACCAGAATCGCCTTTTGTTTTCAAATTATAATAATAGTATTTTTTTGTGTCAAGTTCTTCCAAGTCATATACTATGGAATTAGCTCCAAGGAAATCATTCTTTGTAATGTGTGTAGCATCATAGATAGATTTTGGTAATGTTAAAACAGTTCCAACAGGGCCTTTGGCTATTTTATCTACAACAGTAGTCAAGGCAGTTTCAACAAAAGTACCTGTCCACCATTTTTTTACAGAAGTAGAATACCAGGCTTTTTTGTATGATTCTCCGTCATCGAGTTCTTGAACGGCCATTGTAGCAACTAGATTATCTACATCTGCCCAGCATGTGTCATGTAACAAAACTGTATGTTTGGGAAAAGAATACGAATCTTTAGCATTTGATCCTTTGTAGGGAATTGTCTTGCTTTTGGATAAAGACCAGTTGCTTAATTCAATGACACCGTCTACTTTTCCTCCTTGTCCTTTACCGTTGTGATCTGGCTCCCAAAAAGAATATGCAATTTCAACTTCGCCATATTGATCATACAATGCTAAACGAGGAGGATCAAAGTATGTTTTTGATTTGCCTTTCCATTTATCTATAGTTATACTCATGATTTCTGCTTTGACTTTGACTTTGACACACTCTGCCATGTTTCCAACTCTATGGGCATCAGCCTGCGGAGTACCAAAAGTTCCGACTTGAAATAATAAAACAGACATCAAAAAGAAAACAAGAATTAGTCTAGACAATATTTATTGAAATTCTACGTTTTATTTATAGTTCAAATCAAAAAGAATTCAATTTGATGTGTAATGATGATTTTACTGGGGATATTTACAAATTTAGGATTTGGCATAAACTATTCTGATGAATCAGTGTAGAACATGTAGAAACTCTACACTTTCTTTAACGATACCTTTTACAGCAATTCGGTTAGGCATCAAAAACAATAGTGTAGACATGATGTAGAGAGTATGTATGAGAGATGGTGTTAGGCACTCAAAATTGTAATGTAGAGAATGTAGAATTTGTTAGGCACACACCATTAGAAATTTAGTTTATCGAGAATAAAGTGTAGAAGAGATAATGTGTAGAGAATGTAGTGCCTACACCATTGTTTATCGTTATGATTTGTGTAATCTGACACTATGTCTGACACTTTATGTCAGATGTTATGCGTAAAAAGAGGGAAAGCTTAATTTTAGAAACGAATCATTTTTTCATATGTCTTGATGCGTTTTGTAATATCACCGTTTTTAATTCTTAATAATCCATCCAGTCCATATTTTTCAACAGCAAATGATCCTAAAACATTTCCATAAACTACTGCTTTTTTTATATCTGATATTTTTGTAGAATTTTTACTTGCGAGATATCCTATCATTGCACCTGCAAATGAATCACCTGCTCCTGTGGGATCTACAACATCTTCTAAAGAGAATCCTGCAGTTGGAAAAATTACATCGTCATAAAACATCAAAGCATCCCCATGAAGGAACTCGGCCTTCGGCCCGCCGGCCCTCTGGATCAAGAAGGGCGACCAGGAGCGCGCCCAGATGGCCGGCATGACCATTGTCGATCCGGCCACCGTGATCGCCACCCACCCCTAATGCCCAATGGAGATGGAGGTCACTGGTTACACCTTAAAAAAGAAATTCGCGATGCAATAGGAAAGCGAGAGGGAGATACGGTAAAAATTGAACTCGAAAAAGATGACAGACCCAGAACAGTTGAAATTCCTGACTATCTGCAATGGTTACTGGACGATGATCCGCAAACGACAAAGTATTTTGAGCGAATGCCAATTTCGGGGAAGAAATTTTGGATAGGATTCATTCAGGAACCTAAAAATGATGATGTCAAAAGTTCAACGCATTAATCGACTTTTTGAATATTTACACGAACAGTATTCCGGAAAAGTTTAAACTCAGGTTTTAACCTGTTTCGACTTAAAATCTTATTTTTGTTTTTCTTAATTCAACTTAAACCAATAAATATGAAACCTGTACTCAAAGCTTTCTTTGCTGCAATCGTTCTTTTTGCAGTTTCGTGTTCACCAAAAACAGAGCAAAAGTCGACAACCGACAAGCCACCCAATTTTGTAGTTGTATTTATCGACGACATGGGTTATGGCGATATTGGCACGCAAGGAGCCACCGGCTGGCTTACTCCAAACCTTGATAAAATGGCTGCCGAAGGAATGCGTTTTACCAACTTTTATTCGGCACAACCGGTTTGCAGTGCTTCGCGTGCCGGGCTAATGACTGGCTGCTACCCCAACCGAATTGGAATTTCAGGGGCACTTTTCCCGTACCACGAAGTTAGGACTAAATCCGCAAGAAACAACCATTGCCGAAATGCTTAAAGAAAAAGGTTACGCTACTGCGATTTATGGGAAGTGGCATCTGGGACATCATAAAGCATTTTTACCACTACAACATGGATTTGATGAGTATGTAGGAGTACCATATTCCAACGATATGTGGCCTTTGAGTAACACTGGCGAAAAACTTCCTCCTGAAAACAGACGCAATACCTACCCTGTTTTGCCGGTAATGAAGAATAATGATGTGCTGTTTACCCTTCCAACATGGGAATCTCAGGATAAACTTACTACTCTTTACACCGAAAAGGCTGTTGATTTTATTAACCGAAATGCCGATAATCCATTTTTTCTTTATGTTCCGCACACCATGGCTCATATTCCGCTGGGCGTTTCGGATAAATTCAGAGGGAAAAGCAAACAAGGAGTTTATGGCGATGTAATGATGGAAATTGACTGGTCGGTTGGTGAGATTATAAAGGCATTAAAAGCCAATGGAATTGCAGAAAATACAGTTTTTATTTTCACCACCGATAATGGTCCCTGGCTAAATTTTGGAAACCATGCCGGTTCATCAGGTGGCTTACGCGAAGGAAAAACAACCAGCTGGGAAGGTGGACAACGTGTGCCCTTTATAATTAAATGGCCTGCCGGAGTTCCTGCCGGAACCATTTGTAATAAATTGGGTTGTGCGATTGATTTTCTTCCAAGTTTTGCAAAAATAGCCGATGCTCAGCTGCCTAAACTTAAAATTGATGGAACTAGATATTGTACCGAACTTTGGAAAGGAAATACAAATGCGGAAGTCCTCGTGAAACCATTCTTTTTTATTATGGTAAAAATAACTTGAATGGTGTTCGTAAAGGAAACTGGAAATTGGTTTTACCACACACCTGGAGTTCTTACAACACCGAGCCGGGTAAAGATGGGAATGGTGGTAAACGAATTAAAATGGATGTTGAAAAGCCACAACTTTACAACATGATGCGCGACCCGGGGGAACAATATAATGTTATTGAATACAATCCTGAAAAAGCAGCTGAATTAATGAAAGTTGTTGAAGCAGCCCGTGCAGAATTAGGCGACTTAAATGTTGGAATTGAAAAAGGTTCAGGTAACCGTGAGATTGGGACGAAGTAATCAAAGTTTTCAATCGCAGTCGCAGTTTTTAGGAAACCATCTTGTCCAAAGTTTGAAATTTTGGAAAAGGTCAAAACAAAGGATGGCATCCCTTTTAAAACGGCTTAATAGTCAATTTATATTTGCCAACATGAGGGCGCACACGGTACTTTTGCAACTGCCGGATTGCAGTTCCACCTACTCCCGAAACCTCGTAATCAATATTCAGAATACTATTCTCACTCTCTTTTAGTTGGTACGAATACATGGCCCGCGAAAGATTATCGGTAGAGTATTTATGCAGACTGAAATTTAACAGATTGTCACCTTTAATCAGCAATCCTTTACCCTCGCTCATTTTGAACTTTTAACCAGCGAACATCGGAGCGGTTGCCATCCTCTTGTGGAATAATATAAGGTTCGAACATGTCATCGGCGTTGGACTGGTATAAGCCAACTTTTGCACCTGTTTTGCGGTCGGGGTAATTTTCGCAAGGGCCACGACCATACCATTGAACAGTATTAAAAGCCTTTGGCAACTGAAACTGCAAACCCATTTTCTGAAGCATAACAGGCATTTTACCATGCGGAATTATTTCCTGCTCCAATTCAATACTTCCATTAGGTAAAAAAGTCCAGATTTCGTTGCGTTCAAAAGCCGAACTTGCACCACCCCAGGTATTATGATAGTTAAAACTGCTTACAGCATGTGAGAATACTTTTACTCTAAATTTCACTTCGTTCGATGTTGTTGGAACAATTTCAAAATCATCAACTTCCACAAATAAATCGCGCATTCCAAGCGTACGTAACTGGTTATCGATACTTCGCCCCTTGCCTTCAGTAACATTATCTTTTCCAAAGAAATAACTGCCCCACGGATCGATATCGTTTGCAATGGGTGCACGCCAAACATTAAAAACAGGACCACCTTCCAGATAATCAGTTTCATTAAAATTCAATGAAATTAATTCGCCTTTTTCTTTATCATAAACGTATTTAAAATTGCCGCCCGAAACCGTAAATTCTTTTTCAGTTTCAACATAATCCAACTTGTTATTTTTAGAAGCTTCATCAACAAAATAAAAATCAGTAAGCACCTCAAATTGTTCCCATGCGATTTCGTGGCCTTTTTCGGCCCAGTTCAAATCTTCCTTTAACACAAACGAAACCAACAACAAACATTCAGTCTTGTCCTCAATACGTGGGCGGCGGTAATTAATGGTAATTTCTCCGGTATCTTGCGCCGCTACATCGCAATCAAAAAATCCGCGTTGTGTTTCTTCGCCATCCACAAAAATCTGCCAAACACCACCCAATTCGTTTAAGTTTTTAAAATGGTGCCTATTAATAACTTTCAGTA
>CALNZF010000070.1:0-7732 GCA_942490965.1 uncultured Nitrosopumilaceae archaeon
ATTACACATGAATTAAAAACACCTCTAGTTCCAATTCAAGGATACGCAGATATTTTACTTAATGAGCATCTGGGAAAACTAACAGACCCGCAAAAAGAAAGAATCGGCATTATCAAATCAAGTTCTGAAACACTATTGTCAATTATTTCAGATTTACTTGACGCTCAAAAATTAGATTTAGGGCAATTAAGAATGACAAAACAAAAAACAGACATTAAAAATGCAGTTACTAAAGCAACTGTAGCTTTAAAACCAGAACTAGAATCTAACAATATTGAACTTACATCTAATGCCACAAGTGTAATTATAAATCACGATTCAGATAGAATTGCTCAAGTCATCACAAATTTAATTAAAAATAGCATTGTTGCCATTCAACCAAATCCAGGCAAGATTGAAATTGACATGGAGGATCAACCAAACGAAATAAAAATTTCAATTAAAGATAATGGAATTGGAATTCCAGAAGAGAAACAAAAAGATCTATTCAAAAAATTCTATCAAGTAGATGCATCACTTACCAGAGAAAGAGGCGGAAGTGGATTAGGTTTGGCCATCTGTAAAGGAATCATAGATAATCATTTAGGAAAAATTTCAGTTCACAGTATTCCTAATCAAGGTGCAACATTTTCATTCACAATTCCAAAGGATGGGACTGGCACCGCAAAATCCCCCTTAAAATCTGCTTAAAGAAAACAAACTTTCAGAACTAAAATCACTCACACTCTTAACAAAATGGAAATTTTTACATTTACAGTATGGAACAACCACATGAGAAAAACAAAGAATTTTATGAAAATTGTACCAAATATTTTGAATTTTTACGCAAAAAAGGGAGCATGGATTATGATTTTGAAGACGAATACTATTTCACCATGCCTGCAATATCAAGTCATTAGATAGTAGAAGATTTACGAAGCATTCACAATTGCATAGATTGTGGATACAGGATTACAGGATCTTGCAGATAAGGCAGTCAGGTATGGAGTGCAATCAGGGGCTCAATATTGTGATGCCAGAGCAGAACAACAAGAACGAAAATCAGCACTGATAGAAAATAATCTAGTAGAATATGTCAGAACAAACGATGACAGAGGGATAGGCATCAGAATAATTAAAGATAATGTATGGAGTTTTTGCTCAATTACAAATCCAAAATCATTTGAACAAATCAAAGACATAATTGACAATTCAATAAAAAGCAGTCACAATGTTAGAAAGAGCAAAATTGAACTTTATCCAAACATTCCAAAAAAAATAAAAATTAATTATCAAGTGATAAAAAAACCAGAACTAGAAGAAATAATAAAAACAGGATTAGAATCAAGCAAAATTATTTTAGAGATACCAAATATCATCAAATCAATCATCAATCCATGGTATACCAATAATTCAAAATATTTTGTGAATTCAGAAGGATCAGAAATTTTACAAAATTTCACAGACACAGTTGTTGAAATAATAGCAACGGCCCACAACTCTGGAATTACTCAGTCAGTAAACATTACTGAGGGCGGCAGGGGGGGATTGGAACAATTAATCAATAAAAATAAAATTCAACAAAGTGCAAAAGAAATTGCATTAAAAGCAACAGAATTGACACTTGCAAAACCAGCAAAAGAAGAAAAGACAACATTGGTTATGAATCCAGATTTTGTATCATTACTCACACATGAAATACTTGGACATCCATCAGAAGCTGATAGAGTTTTAGGTAAAGAGATGGCATGGGCAGGCGGAGCATGGTGGAAAAATAAATTAGGAAATAAAATTGGCTCAGAGCATCTAAATGTGTTTGATGATCCTACAATCAAAGAAAGTTTGGGATGGTATCAATATGATGATGAAGGTGTCAAAACTAAAAAAACAACTCTTGTGGAAAAAGGAGTTTTAAAAAACCATATGCAAAATAGAGAAACAGCCGTTGAATTTGATTCGGCACCAACTGGAAATATGAGAGCCACAAATTATCGATTCATGCCTCTAATACGAATGGCATGTACATGTATCGGTAACGGAGATAGAGATGTGAATGAGATAATAAAAGATGTCAAACAAGGCTATCTAATATCAAATATGAAAATTCCATCAATAGATATGAGACGTTACAATTGGAGCATATCTTGTCAATATGCCCAAAAAATTGAGAATGGTGAAATTACAGATTTGTTAAGGGACGTCATTGTTATGGGAACGGCTCCAGAATTTTTTGAATCAATTGACGCATGCGGAAATGATTTTACTGTAAGACCAATTACTAATTGTGGCAAAGGAGATCCAATGCAATCAATGATAATGGGAAACGGTGGACCGACAATAAGGGGAACTGCAACAGTAAAGAGTGTAAATTAAAACATGAATCAAAAACTAGAAACCATCAAACAAAATGTTATCAAATGCACAAAGTGTAATCTTTGTAAAACTAGAACTAATTCAGTTCCAGGTAAAGGGAACTTTCATTCAAATGTAATTTTTGTAGGAGAAGCACCTGGAAGAAATGAAGACAGGAATGGAGAACCGTTTATTGGCGTTGCAGGAAAAAAACTTTCAATTGCCTTAGAAGGGGCAGGGGTTTCAAGAGACGACATATACATTACAAATATTGTAAAATGCAGACCACCAAAAAATAGAGTGCCAACTACAATAGAGAGGGAGACATGTCAGGAATATCTAAAACAAGAAATATCAATTATCAAACCAAAAATCATATGTATTTTAGGAAATACAGCATTTAATTCCATTTTAGGAGGTTCAGAGATTACTAAATTTAGAGGAAAACTAGTTAGAAAAAACAATCAATTGTATTTTCTAACGGTACACCCAGCTGCTACGATATACAATCAGGAATTAATCACAGTTTTGAAAAAAGACATTGTAAAATTATTTGATTTAATTATAGAGTTAAAAAACAATAAAAAAGTGAAAATAGATATTGACTATACTACCTAGAGAGTTTTATTCAAAAAACACTGTCACAGTTGCAAAAAATCTTTTAGGAAAAAAAATAATCAGGAAGATAGGTCAGAATGAAATATCAGGCATAATTACAGAAACTGAAGCATATAGACATAATGACGACCCTGCAAGTCATGCATTTAGAAAAATTACAGATAGAAACAAGGTAATGTTTGAAGAAGTGGGTTTTGCATATGTCTATTTCACATATGGAATGTATTTCTGTTTTAACATAGTAGCAAAAAATCCCAAAACAGCGGCAGGTGCAGTACTTATTCGTGCAATCGAGCCTGAAAAGGGAATTAAAATTATGCAAAAAAATAGAGGCAATCCAAATTTAAAAAATCTTACAAACGGACCAGCAAAACTAGCTCAAGCCCTAGGCATTACAAAAAAGCATTACGGTGTAGATTTAACAAAAAAATCAGAACTATACATCACTGAAGGAATAAAACCAAAAAAAATAATCGCATCACAGAGAATAGGAATAACAAAAGCGGTTGAAAAGTTATGGAATTTTAAAATTGATGACTAATCTTCATTGTTTTCATCCAAAGTCCACGGTGCAAACTTTCCAAGAATTCTTGCCCAATCTAATCTCAGCAGTAACACAATAACTGCAGTCATCATTGCACCAAAAATAATAATTCCAATGTATATTGGAGTGGCGTCATCCACATTTTCAAGGAATGGTTCCACTAAAGACAACCCAAGATGGTGAGAAATAAAAACAATAGAATAACTCAGTACAATTTTTCCAGTAAGAGTTGCAACAAAGAATCGTCGAGGATTGTATTTTGCCAATCCTAATGGGACATACACCAAATCATCAGGAATAGGTGTCGCTGCGGCAAAGAATGCAGCTGCGGCACCATATCTTTTGATCAATCTTTCGAATGGACGCATTCTCTTTCGAGTTTTTTCATTAATCATTCTTCTTCCGCCAGAACTAATATAGAAAATAATTTGTTTTGCAACAGTTGCAGTAACTGCAGATACCAATGCCAAAATATGCAAATCGTATTGATCACCTACAGACATTGTAGCAAGAAGTAAGAAGGCAGGCAATGGCACAAAAGGCACTAGAGAACCAAAGAAATTGACTAAAGCCAGAAGGGAATAACCCACATCAGGCGCAAATGGAAAAATGTCAATAAAATCCACAAATCAGACTGTTTTCAGGCCGTATTTAATTAAATCTTGAATGAAAACAATACAATTCATTAAAATATCATCTCTATTACGTTCTATCAATTGTCAAAAAAAGATTTTGAAACTATTTGTGATACAATTGCAACAATCAGTCCATACATCAGATTTGTAGGCGTGATTGGTGAAAGTGGAGACCTTCTAGCATACAAGCGAAGACCAGACTTGATTCCCCTATTAAATGAAAAAAATACCCAGTATCAATTTTCACACATCGCAATGAAGACAGATTTGGAAGGATTTTTTGATAAAAATCTAGGAGAGATTGAATTTGTCTGGGAAGAAAGAAAGAAAGTACAGACCATATCATTTGCAATTAAAAAATCAAGAGTCTGGATATCAATTGATAAAAAAGTTATCAGATCAGAAGTGTTAAGAATTATCGATTCATGCTTACCAATTGTCAAAAAATATTCCTAACACATGAAATGCCCATATTGTGAAATTGATTTAGATTCACTTTGCATGACAGATGGATTGAAACACGTACTAGAACATAAAAAGAAAATACAAAATTAAAATATTTGAATAATTTCTAAAAAAAATATGGCAGAATTGGATGAAATTCAAAAATTAATCGATGAGATCAATTTTAGAAAATCAAATTCAAAAAATTATGAAGAAATGAAAGCCATAGAGATTAGCAAAGAGTTAAGAGAAATCATGAAATTCGAACAAGAGTCATTTAAGAAAATTGAAGAGTTTGAAAAAAATCAAAAAAATCAAGATCTAGTCCAATATGCAAAAATCATTAGCAGAAATACAACAGGAAGAGAAATTGCACGATTACAGGAAACATATTTGAAAAAGATTGATGAAGAATTTCTCAACAAAAAATAGATTATTTTTCATCTTCATACAACCAACATCTAACATATCCAGTTTGGGTTTTAAATTTAGGAGGAATCTCCTTGCATTTTTCAATTGCCAGAGGACATCTTTCAAGGAATCTGCATTGTGTTGGAGCATCAAGTAAGCTTGGAGGAATACCTTTGATGTATTTTGGAGTGTTGCCTTTCAAAGTTGGAACTGATTCTAAAAGTCCTTGAGTGTATGGATGTTTTGGATTTTTGTAAATTTGTTCTGAAGAGCCAAATTCTACCATTTGCCCCCCGTACATTATTCCAACTTTATCTGCAATTTCAGATAAAACGGCCAAATCATGCGTGATTAGCATAAAAGACATACCGTCTTTTTTTAGAGATTTTAAAAGATTAATGATTTGGGCTTGAATCAAAACATCTAATGCAGTGGTAGGCTCATCTGCGATTACAAATTTGGGTTTGAGCAATAATGCCATTGCAATGATCACTCTTTGTTTCATTCCTCCACTTAGTTCATGAGGGTATTTTTTTAGAACATTTTCGTCAAGGCAAACAGAATTCATTGCATCTGAGATTATTTTCTTTGAATCCCCATCAAAGGAATGCTCCTTTAAAATTTCTACAAATTGTTCATTAATTGTAAAGACCGGATCCAAAGAATTCATCGCCCCCTGAAATATCATTGAGATTTTTTTCCACCTGTATTCATTATCAAATTTCGATTCATCCATATCTAAAACAGAAGTACCATCAAAGGTGATCTTGCCTTCGGCAATTCCACCTGAAAGCATTCGAATCAATGACAAACCCAATGTACTTTTTCCACACGCACTCTCACCTGCAATCCCTATTGATTCTCCATCTTGTAATTCAAAATCAACATCATCTACAGCATAAACAGGTCCTCTTGATGAAAAATATTTTGAGGACAAACCATCAACGATTAGAGTCATTGTTCTATCAGATCCAAACTAGAATTTTTGTTTTGCACTAAGGGATATAAACAACATTATCAGAATGAAAAAGTCGATTTAAATGAAATTACCAATTTGTGGCTTTGATGCAAAAAATTCAGTTCTTTGCCCTCAATGTGAAAGTAAAGTAGAATCAGGCAATCTAACAAAAGCAGATGTAGAGGCATCAATGAATCTTGCAAAAATTGCAAAATCAAACAAAGAAATTGAAAATTTTACGCTGTATTCTTGCAGGGAATTTGAGGGGAATTTCATATTATCTTTGGCTAAAAACGACATCATGATCATTAGACAGAGTCGTACATTGTATAGAATACTACAGGATCAATTCAAAGGGAAAATTTGGCTTGTGGAAGCAGATGAAACAGATAATCGATTCATAGAAGATTTGTTCTTTCCAACTAAAATTTTATCAATAAACGAAGTCTGGGCACCAGGAGGAGTTCAGAAAACAAAAGCAGTTGTTTCAGGAAAATGGACCCCTAAATTTCCAATTGACACTGAAAAAGTCATACAGATAGTCAGAAATGCCCGAAACCTTGACATTGAGATAGAATTTGAGGATAAAAGATAGACATGGTTTTTGTAAAAACTCACGATATTTCTGAACTAACCCAAGAATTGATTGGAAAAGAAGTAGTGTTAGGAGGATGGATTGAAGATCTTAGAAAATTAGGAAAAATGTCATTTATCACTCTTAGAGATGTTTCAGGAATATCACAAGTCATAGTAAAAGGAGAACTAAATGACAATCTCGGCGAGATAAATCGTCAAAGTGTTGTCAGCATTAGAGGGATAGTTCAAGAGACTAAAGCTCGTGACTTTGCATTTGAGATTAAAGCAGAGGAAATAGAGGTTTTAGGAAAAGCAATTCACCCATTACCAGTCGACCCAATAGGAAGACTGGAGAGCAATATCGATACAAGACTAAATCACAGGGCACTTGATATGAGAAATCAAAAGACGGCCTCAATTTTCAAATTACGTCATCATGTTTTACAGTCATTAAGAAAAACCCTTGCAGATAAAAAATTCATAGAGATCACAACACCGAAAATTATTGGCAGTGCGAGTGAAGGAGGAGCAGATTTATTTTCATTGGATTATTTTGGAAAAACAGCATATCTTGCTCAAAGCCCACAGCTATACAAAGAACAAATGACCATAGGATTAGAAAGAGTATTTGAGATTTCAAACTTTTACAGAGCAGAGAATTCTCACACAGGAAGACATTTGACAGAATTTACAAGTATTGACATCGAAGCTGCATTTATGGACTATGAAGATGTCATGAATGTTTTAGAATCACTGGTCGTGACAGTTTACAAAGAAATATCAGAAAAGTGTAAAGCGGAACAGGAGGCAATCGAACATACGATAGAGGTTCCTTCAACACCATTTGAGAGAATAACATACACTCAATGTGTTGAAGAATTAAAAAAAGAAGGAGAAAAAGTGGAATTCGGGGATGATTTGCTTGATGCACATCTTAGAATCATTGGAAAAAACCATCCAGGGTTTTTCTTTCTAATAGACTGGCCCATGAAATTAAAACCATTTTACATTAGAGAAAAGGACGAAGACGCAACACTATCACGTTCATTTGATTTACAGTATGGATTTTTAGAATTATCTTCAGGCGGAACTAGACTTCACAATCCAGAAATGCTAAAAAATAGATTAAAAGAGCAAGGACTGGATCCGGCTCAATTTGCAGACCACCTCAAAACATTTGATTGGGGAATGCCACCACATTCCGGATGGGGCATG
>CALNZF010000071.1:0-8021 GCA_942490965.1 uncultured Nitrosopumilaceae archaeon
TTCATCAAATCATTGTAAAAATGTAGAGTTCATACTAGTCTTCAGCATCTTCAATTTCATCAGATTCTGGATCTCTCTACTTGGTCTAACGGGAATAAAGATGAATGTCATGGAAATACTTGAAACGACTGAAAGATACATTCCAAGGTTTCAAAAGTTTGCCTAATTGGCGATTTCTAATGCATTATGAGTTTGGAACAAATTTGCATTCAGTTTTGAGGGATTTTACAGTTGTAAAATAAGTAACTGCCAATATCCCAACAGCAAATATTCTAATTGGAATTTCATAATTGGTCAAAAATGCCGTAGCAGTAGCTCCAACGGAACCAAATGTAGAGATTACAGCAAATCCTATCGGACCACAACTACATGCACCTGCTGCAGCACCAACTATTGATCCAAAAATACCCCCACCCATTTTTTGTTTTGATTTTTTAAGAATATTGATACGAAATATGTTCATTGGCAACACCAAAGCAGATAATGCAGATATTGTGACAATAAGAATAAATCCAAATTCAGTTCCTGATTGAATATGGCCAACAACATATGGCTCTAAGAAAACATATTCAGATAAAATCAATAATCCAATCAACATTGTTGAAAAAATTATAATGGATAAGAGAAAATATTTTGAATTTGAAAATACCAGACTAATTACAGATGTCATCTAAACCATGGTGTCCAATATCTGTTTGAATACTGAAAATGGTTGTGCGCCACCAATCTGTTCTTGCCCATCAGACCCCACTATGAAGAATCCAGGAGTTCCTCGTACTCCATGATCTCTTGCTTGTTGAATGTTATACTGTACACGTTTAGAATATTTTCCAGAATCAAGACAGTTATCAAATAAATCCATATCTAATCCCAAGCTAAATGCAAATGCTTTTAGTCGTTCAGTATTTGCCCATCCACCATCAATTTTAGGTTCTTGAGAATTGTAAAGCAGGTCATGGTATTCCCAATACAATTTTTGGTCTTCAGCACAGTAAGATGCTTGAGATGCTTTTGGAGAATCACGTCCCAAAAATGCCAAATCCACAAACACTAAATTTGCTTTTCCAGTTTCAATGTATTCCTCAACTATTGCAGGTTTTGTATTATGAAACCAATTGTAACATTGGTGGCATTGATAATCACCAAATTCAACAATCGTGATTGGGGCTGAAGGATCACCTAAGATTGGGGAGCCCATAGCAGTTGAAATCGTCCCATGCATCCTATCCATATCTAGATTGACCGTTTCAGTAGGTGATGAGGATAAAGAAACAGCAATGCCTGCAACAATCGCAATAATAATGACGCCTATAATTACGCCTAATTTGTTCACAATACAAAACACATAGTATGGTTAAAAAAACTTATTCCAAATCACGCGAAGATTTTCTCTTGAATAAATTTATGAATTTTGCAATAACCGTATCAATAGGACACACCTCACATGCAATACTGGACGAATGCCCTTCAAGATGCTTTTCAAATTTATCACGAGAATCTAAAACTAGATCACATTTTTCACAGTAAACTTTTGAAACATTATTCTTCAAATGTTTTTTCACAAACATTTTGAGGGATCAGTGCTTATAAAGATCCTGTTGAAAATCAACTTGTGATAAAAATAATAGATAAAACAATTACAGGATTTTTTGTCATAACACTTGGAATTTTATGGTATGCTACCAGATGCTTTGTAAAACCTAATCAATATCGGATCATAATTTATGATGTTCTAGGAAATCAGGTCAATGCAGATGGAATCAGAACAAATTTCAACACCTCTAAAGTTGCAAATAATTACATTGCAGAATATCGAAATAGATTTTCGCATTATAGTTTTTCAATGGCCGCAGAAATGCCAGTGATAAAGAGAAATTTGATATTTAATAAATTTAAATGAAATTACATATAATGAATTTTCGTATGAGTGTTTAATTCAACTTCATATTGTGTTACAAATCCACAATGAGTACAGGAAAACATTTCAGGTTCAGATTGACTTAAAGTATTTTCAATTACTGTTCCAGAAATAGATGTAATATTTATCATGTTGTGATTTGAAATCACAGCAAAGTTTTTTCCCTCATCTATAGAATCCAAAAATTCCTTTATTGCAGAAATCACTGCGGCAGTATCAATTATCTCATCATCATCCAACGAAGACAAAGTGAATTGGTTATTCTTTAAAGTAGGAATGGCAGCAACTTGATCTGCTACAAACACAAGTAAATCATTCTTAACGGATTTCACATCTTTGCAGTCAATTGTGAGCATAAAATAGCATGATTAAATCAATATTTTAGTTTACTAGAGAAATTTGAAAATGATTATTATGGTTTAACATTATGAGTGTAATTACATGGCAGATTCAGAAACATTTGGAGTAGAAAAAGGACATGGTGAAGAAGTTATTTCATGGTTAAATGAACAAGCAAAATCACAATCCATCAAACTAGAAGCAAGACTATATGGCTATAATGTGACTACAGAAAACTTTGGAGAGTTTGAAATGTTTTCATGGATGGGAAACGTACAAAATGCGAGAAAGTTAATCATCAAAGCAAGTAAAAGATTCAAAGTAAAAGTTATTGAAGGAGGATACAAACCTAAAGAAAAAATAATTAAAATGAAAAAATTTGATTTTGCCAAGGTCAAAAAAGGAGATAAAACAATCGGCCAATTAGAATTTGTAGCTTCAAGGTTTGGAAATAAACATTGGGAGATTCAAAATGAAGAAAGACATTAGGAAAAGAATAGGGAGAGAATACAAATGAAAAAAATAGGGATCATAGGATTAGGAATGTTAGGCAATGCTGTAGCACTACATTTAGCAGATTCGGGTTTTGAAGTCACAGCATATAATAGAACAAAAGAAAAAACATCAGAATTAAAAGAAAAAGGGATAACAATTGCTGAATCACCAAAAGAAATAGCACAGAAATCAGAATTGGTAATCATAGTTGTTAAAGATGCAGAAGCAGTAAAACAAGTTTCATTTGAAAATAACGGCATCATTGAAGGAAATCATGAAAAATTAATTGTTGCAGACATGAGTACCATAGACCCGTCAGAATCAAAAAAAATTTCAAAGCAATTTAAGAATTATGGAATAGTCAAACTAGACATACCAGTGATGGGGGGACCAAATGTTGCAATAACTGGAGATTTAGTCATGATGGTGTCAGGAGACAAGGAGAGTTTTGAAAACTGCAAAGAAGTGTTCGATACCATAGCAAACAAAATATTTTTCTTAGGAGAAAGCGGAGTTGCTAATTCCATAAAATTAGCGATGAATCTTCAAATTACAATGTTGGCATTGGCATTATCTGAAGGGATAACTCTGGTAAAAAAATCAAATGTAGATCCCAAAATATTTCTAGAAATTTTAAACTCCACTTATTTTAAAACAGGAATGAGTGAAAAAAAGGCATACAAAATGATAGAAGGTAAATATGATACAACATTCACGCTTTCAAATCTTAAAAAAGACATCAGCACTATGACAAATGCTGCAAAATCCCTTGGAATAGAACTGCCAATGACCAGTAAGGCAGAAGAGGTTTACGAAAACGCAATCAAAGAAGGGTTTGGGGATATAGATTATACAGGAATTATCGAATATCTCAAAAAAATTAATGAATAAAAATAACCAAAATCATGAATAGAATTCAACAAAAATTCTATAAGTTACGAGAACAGTGTCTATATCATGAGATTAGAGCAAAAAGTGGCCATTGTTACTGGGGCATCAAGCGACATAGGGAAAGGTATCGCTAAGAGATTTGCAGAAGAAGGAGCCAAAGTAATTCTAGTTGCGAGGAATTTAGAGCAGTTAGAGGTCACTAGAAAAGAGATAGGAAATGAGGAATCAACGGTTTCAATATCATGTGATTTGACTGAGGAATCTCAAGTATTACAAGCAGTGAATCAAATTATGGACACATATGGTAAAATTGACATTTTAGTTAATAATGCAGGAGCAATTAACGATCCAATACATTTTCACGAAATGCCAGATTCTGAAATTAAAAAATTAATCGATGTAAATTTGTTCGGCGTATTTCACATGACAAAAGCTGTCCTGTCAAAAATGTCAGATGTTAAAAGTGGAGCAATTGTCAACATTGGCTCAATTTCAAGTGAAAGAGCAATTCCAAGAGTCCACTTGGCAGTTTATTCATCTACCAAAGCTGCAATTGCAATGTTTACAAAATCAATTGCAGTAGAATATGCAAGAAGAAACATTAGATGTAATTGCGTCAATCCCGGAATTATTAATTCAGGAATGATAAAGCCATATCTGGATGATCCTCAAGCAAAAAAAGTGTTAGAAGAAAGATTACCTCTTGCAAGAGTTGGGGAGCCAGAAGATGTTGCAAATGCAGCACTTTATTTGGCTTCGGATGAGGCCAATTGGGTTACGGGTGCCATTCTAAATGTAGATGGCGGAAAAACAGCTCAGAAGGATAAAATTAGATTTTAAACAATTTAAAAATCAGAGATCTTATTCTTTTTAGAATATGCTCTATAGCTAAATCCAGTAACCAGCATGATTATTCCAGTGATAGCAGACCACATAAAAAAAGATCCAAGATCAGATTCATCCATGTTTAACAATAAATGAATAAACATCTAAAGTTTGGGTTAAGAATGAATTATCCCCCAAAAGTATGAAACATCTAAATAGATTTGACACTGACGGGATTTATGCCTGAATTTACATGTCCAGACTGTGGAAAACGTCTATTTCATGAAAATGAAACTACATTGAAAGTAGAAGAGACAATTCATTCAAAATTCTGTAGAAAAATAGAAGGAGAAACTCATAGTTTCATGCATAGAGACCCAGCACATATGGAAACTTTTGATTCAGAAAGAGAAAACGACACTGAGGGCACTCCAGTATTGAAAAAGTAACAAAGATCAGTCCTCAAAATTATATCCTAGGCATTTATCATTCAATATAATTGTCAGAAGAACATCATTATGATTTAGTAATTGTCGGAGGCGGACCTGCAGGATCCTCAGCAGCATATACAGCTGCAAAAAATGGAATCAAAGTAGCTTTAATTGAAAAAGAAAGTGTCATTGCAGAAACAGTCAGAACCAGTGGTGTAACATGGATTCAAAATATTAAAGAATTTGGGATTCCAGATGATTGTTTTAATCCAATTAAGAATTTTTCATTTTGTTCTCCCAAAAATGAAGTTACGATTAGTGACATTATTCCAAGAGCCGCAGTATTAGATGTAAGGAAAACATACAGATGGTTGGCAAATGAGGCAGAGCGATGCGGTGCAGATATTTTTGTAAAAACGAACATCAAGAATGTCATTAAAGATGAAAAAGGAGACATCGTAGGAGTAAGTGGAATCGGGCCAAAAGGAGAAACCATATTTCATTCCAAAGTAGTAATCGATGCCAGTGGTTTTCAATCAACAGTTTGCAAGGCGATGGGATTTGCAGAGCAGTGGGAAAGATTTGGCGCAGGTGCAGAATATGAAATGAAAGCAGAACATGTAGATTCTGAAACATGGTGGTTAATGGTAGGACAGGAATACTCTCCTGCAGGATATGCATGGATTTTTCCGTTAGGAAGTAATTTAGTAAGAATTGGAGTAGGGGTAGGGAAACCAGAATCAAATATAGACCCCACTCAAAGACTCAAAGAGATAATAGATAAAAAATTAGGGCCAATAAAAAAACTAGGTAAATTAACTGAAATTGAATTTCATTATGGATTAATTCCAAATGACGGACTATCTAGGAAAACAGTTTTCAACAATTTGATCCTAGTAGGAGATTCTGCAGGACAAGCAAATCCACTAGTGTTAGAAGGAATAAGATATGCCATAAAATTTGGCAGAGTCGCAGGGAAAGTAGCCTCAGAGGCAATAAAATCAGGTAAGACAGACAAAGAAGCGCTTTATCCGTATGAAAGCAACTGGAGAAAAGAAATTGAATCAAAAATCAATTCAGCAGGAAAAGTTCAAGATAGATGGATTGGCCTTACAGATGAAGAATGGGATAAAGAGTTAGACATCATTAAAGAACTGAAACCTGAAGAATTCATAGATTTTATAAAAGCAGATTTTGGCTTGTCAAACATGATCAAACTAGCAACTCATCATCCAAAATTGGCAGTCAGACAACTATTCAATTTGGTAAAAGGTAAAAAATAGTTATTTTACGTTAAAGAAATCACTTACAACTAAATCATGATAGGATAACTGAACTACATAAACTCCAGAATCAAATGATTTGTTTACAACTTTACTAAACTTTCCACCCGAAGTATCCTTCAATGCAATCTCTTCTATAACATTCCCTTGTTGATCATAGATATCAATGAAAAGATCTTCAGGGAATTGAACCGTTTTTAAAAGAGCACCAGATATTACCAATTTATCTCCATCATATTCAGCCATAATAGGAGCCGCCTTATTTCGTATTGGAAGATATCTTTCTATAAGAGATTTTAATTCTTTTAGATTGTCATTTACATTTTCTGCATCTTTGTCTTTGAATGCAAATTCAATTTCATTAATTACTGAACCAAATCTAGAATTGTCATAATAATTTTCACCGCCAAATTTTTCAGCAAATGATTGTAATTCTTCAAATTCACGTGCCAATTCAACCATACTCAAATCAGCAGCGTTGTATTCATAGTCAAATTCCTCCTCAATATGTACAATTTGAGAAGCTTTGGAATCTTTGTATTGTAGCATAACAATGTACAGTCCAGGATCAGTGGGGGCAATCCACTGGGTAAAGAAATTACCCTGTTTTGTATCAGTAAACTCCAAACTGCTGTGTTTGGTTCCATCCATATTGTATACAGTCACATAGAGATTTTCACGTCTATCAAAAACAGATTTTTCAGTGGCACCATTAATTATCCAAATATTTTTTTCAATATCAAATGAAATATCATAGATTATACTGTCATTTTGAAGAACCAGATATTCACTAAGATAGTCACCAATTTCTAGAATCTTGGATTCAGCATCTACAAAATTTGCCAATTCAATCATATGATCAGCGTTTGTCATCATGACATTGTATTTGTCAACATATTCTGAAAATCCCGCATTGTAGAAAGTAGAAACCATGTTTGAGAAAGCATCTAATTTTTTACGAAATTCAATTCGTTTGATTTCATCAGCAGTATAACCTATATCAGAACCGTTGGGGTCATTAGCATATGCTTGAGAAACCAAATTCCATTCTTTAAATAAATCACGGACTAGTTCATCTGCCTGATCAAGATCATTTTTAATTACAAGATCTCGTACATTGTCAATTTTTTCATTAAAGGTCTCAGTAAATTCCACATAATTTGGAAGGAATCTGTTTTTGGTCAAACTTAATTCAACTAAATTTTCAATGGATTTTGCACGTTGTAAAATATCACTAGCACGAATTTTGTATGCATCTTTATTGTAAGAATCTAAATCAGATTTAATTTTAGGAGACATGTCACTAACCCAACTCAATAAAACTTCAATTCTGTCAATTCTAGTGATGGAGGGATTTCCAGATTCCATTTGTTTGGCAGTATCTAAAATTCTCAATGCATTGTCAATTAAAAATAGATTTTCATAATCAGCCTGAAGTTCTGCTTTTTCTTTCATAGATTTGTATTGGAATTCTAAAACAATCAATGGGTTTCGTTTCTCTCTTAATTCAGTCATAGATTGGTCAAACTCAGAAACAATTTCTAAAACATCATCAATAGAATCAGCATTTTCAACTCGTTCTAATAGTAATTTCCAATCGTCGATTAGTGCAGAATTGACACCACTCGCCTGAGAGATTTCAACACTTTTAGTGATTCGAGATGAAATATCTATCACTTGTGCCATTTGATTGATTTTTGATTGAGATTCCATAATATCATTGACTGAACTAGCCAATGCCAAATCGCGCTCTAATGCATTCCAATCAGGCTGAATTAGATTTGCAAGATCACTGTTTTCTTCAGAATCAGATGAAATGAACCTATCAACGTCATCTAA
>CALNZF010000072.1:0-9143 GCA_942490965.1 uncultured Nitrosopumilaceae archaeon
TTCCTTGAGGAAGGATCACATGTGAATCAGCAATTACAGTGTCATACGTCATCCGAAAGTTTTATGAAATGCAGGCTATTATGCGTTGAGAAAATTATAGGTGGGAGTAGTCAGAGAAACACAGAATAACTAAAAAAAGATAGTAGATTAAATGAAATTAGGGATAAAACTTTTGGTAATAGGAATTATTGCAGTTCTTGCACAAGTTTTTGGCGGTCTGTTATTTTAAAATCTCTCAATTCACCAGTAAGAACCAGAGAATTTAGTCACTTTTTTAGAAAATGCATAAAAGAACAACACAAAAGAGTATTCTGAGGGCCGGT
Organism: uncultured Nitrosopumilaceae archaeon; assembly: GCA_942490965.1. Lineage (GTDB taxonomy): Archaea > Thermoproteota > Nitrososphaeria > Nitrososphaerales > Nitrosopumilaceae > Nitrosopumilus. The sequence goes on from CALNZF010000072.1 coordinate 324, forward strand.
GGTTTAGGAGTATAATGCCTCGTTCGCAACGAGGATGTCGGGGGTGCGATTCCCTCCCGGTCCACTTTTCCAGAAACTATTATACATAAATGAAAAATACTGTTTTTATGGAAGTTTTTGACGGCAAAAAAGCTGCACAAGATTACATGTCAAAGCACACTTTGGCATTCTCTACTCCGGAATTAACTTTAATGAGATTTGCATTTTGGTTAGGAGATTCAGTACCAGATCCAAAAAACGAAGGTAAAGGAATTCCAAGAATGATGACATATTTGATAGAACAAGACTTTGAACCAGTCTTAATTGATGATGAGACATATGTGCCATCAGGTGCAGTGAAAAGTTCATCACTGATTGGAAATGCATTCAATGAAAAAATCCCAGATGGAAACTTTTGTGCTGAATGTGGCAATAGTCTTTCAGCTACTGCAAAATTTTGTCCAGAATGCGGAACAACACAATAAAAATAATTTTTTAATTTAGAAATTTTATGCTTTAGCGCCACACTTTGTGCAAAACTTTGCGTTTGCTCTAAGTGGTGCACCACATGAAGAACATCCATTTCCACTTTGTTGTGGTGCCATTTGTCTTGGCATCAATGCAGGATCAGGTGATGGTAGAGTTCCAACATCTCCAAATGCTTCTTGTGCAGAAACAATTCCTGGGGGACCTCCGCCTACTGGGTTTCCAGCGGTTCCTGCTCTTGGTTGTCCCATTCCACCGGCCATCATTCCAGGTTGGCCCATTCCAGGCATTAAACCAGGAGATTGCGTGTTTCCAGAACCAGAACCTACGGATTTTTTTAATTCAAAAATTACTTTGATAGCTAGAAATTCTAATGCAGAATATGCAACTGTGTAATCGCCTAATTTTTGAAAGAATTCTTTGTCACTAAGCATACCTTTCTTGTACATGTTGTTTGTATCTAGAAATGATTCATAGTATCCCTGAGATTCATCAAACAAACTCTGTAGTTTGTCAAAGAGCATGTTGAGTGTATCCACTTCACCAAATGACATAATCTCAGTCAATTTTTGGAATATTAATTACTTTAGGATCAAAAAAGAGGAAAAAACGTGTTTGAATTTATGCAAGTGCTCTATCAATCATACTTTGGTATGATTCTTTAGATGCTGCACCTACTTGTTGGCTAACTATTTCGCCTTTGTTGAGGAGGATTAAAGTTGGAATGCTAAATACATTATATTTTGATGCCAATTCATTGGCCTCATCAACATTAACCTTGACAAATTTTACTTTGCCATCATAGTCAGCTGCCAGTTCTTCAACTACTGGACCTACCATTCTACATGGACCACACCATTCGGCCCAAAAGTCTACAAAAACAGGAATGTCAGAATTTATTACATCTACTTCCCATGATTTTGCATCTGAAATTTGTGTTACAGCCATTCTAAGATTATTTTATTGCACATACCTAAAAACGTTCACCAGAATTAACACCGTATTTTTTGTTGGAAAATTAATTTTGATATATACTTAAATGACGTTTTGGTAAATCTCAAATATGAGTTCTGAACTTAGACTTAAAAAATTAAGAGGATCTGGCGGATATGTTATGGCTACAGTTACTGATGAACAACAAATGAAAGGAAATCTAGGAGGTCCTGATCTATTTTTGGCACCAATCGGAAGACTGGATGCAAGTACCATTACTAAACATTTTTGCAATACTTGTGAAAAAGAATTTGAAGGTCCTCCAAAAATTGAGTTTGAGAATCCAAATGTAGAAGTTGCAGAAAATCTAATTCTTGCAGAACGAGGTCAATACATTTGTAATTCATGTAATGCTTCAATTGCTGAATATAGAGATTTTAAGAAACAAGATGAGGCAGGAGAAGTTGGAGTTGCAAAACCATTAGAATCTCAAGTTCAAAGTGCACAGCCAGAAACTGTTACACAACAAGTGACAGAATCCACAACAGTTCAACCAACTGTAACACAACCAGGTCCGGTAACTTCAGTTACATCAATTGAAGGAAAAGTGGTATTTGATGAAAATGCAAACAAAATTGGAACTGCAAAACAAGTTGGGATTGATTCTACACAATCAATGGTCTTAGTAATTACTAAGGAAGATGGAACAGAAGGCAGCATACCTTGGAGTAACATCAAAAAAATTGGCCAAGTTGTTCTTTTAGGAAATCCTCAAGTTGTATCTCAGCCAGGAAAATGCTCTAACTGTGGATTTGGAAACAAAGAAGGATCCAAATTTTGTGAAGACTGTGGAAGTAAAATCTGATAGCTAGTAAATTTAATCAATGATACTATAGGCGATAATATAATTGACAAAAAAATCAATCCCTAAAGGAGTAGTAAAAGACATCGTAATTGTCGCAGTAGGGGTTTTGGTAATTTGGATTGGCCTTCAAGTTGCATTTGGAACACAAAATCCATTTTATGTAGTAGCTAGTGGGAGTATGATTCCAGTTTTAGAAGTATATGATGTGCTGATAGTTTCAGGTCATGAACCTTTTGAAGATATTGAAGTAGGCGATATCATTGTGTTTAATCGACCATCAGATCACAATAGAGTAATTGTGCACAGAGTTGCATCAATTATGGATGATGATCCTAAAACAATTAGAACTAAAGGAGATGCAAATCCCGGATCAATTCCAGGTACTGACTTTCCAATTACTCAAGAAGAATACATAGGTAAAGTAGCATATACTTTGCCTCAAGTAGGATACATCACACAATTGCTAAAGCCTCCAATCAACTATGTCATAATTGCAGTAGTTATTGGAATAATGATAGTAAAGCAATTTGTAAAAAAGAAAAATGAGAAAGAACTCGCATTTACAGATCCATTAGATGCAGTTAATCCTAATACTATTGATGAGTTGTCAAATATCAATAAAATAGAAAAAGATTCAGAATATTCAGAACATGTAGAAAAAACAGAAAATGTGGGAGAATTAGATGATACTGATAAGATTGAAGATGTTGCAAAAACACAAGTGGTTGAAGACAAATTTGAAGATATAGAAGATGCCATAAAAGATAAGAAAACAGAATCAGATGAAAATCCAAAGAAAAAAGAAAAAGAATACTAAATTTTCAGGCAAACAGGTTCACATATGCGGATTATGACAAGAGCAATAGATCGTCCTGCTTGCTTGGTAGTATAGTTACGTCAAAATTACTAAAAAAGGATCCTGAGGAATCATTAGTTTCAAGAATAGCATTATTTATCAAGGAGCAGAAAATAAAATTTCTAATTGAAATATTTTCTTGTTTTTTCAATATTATTTTTGGTTGGTTCTGCCTACGCACAAACTCCATTTCGGGATACTGCAGGCTTGACGTTGAATGGGATAGAATGGTGTGAAGAAAATTATCAACTGTATTATTTTATGGGAAATGATTTTTTTGAACATCATCATCATTCTATTGAATCAAGAATATGTGGAAATTTATACAACGATGATTTGTGGCTATATTCAGAGCCAGACAGATATCAAAAACTAATTGAACAAAGTAGAATATACTATGGTTTAGAAATTCAAGAAAGTGCTGCAGAGGCAGAAACAGGTAAAGTAGATACAAAATCTGTAAACATCAAAGAAATTCCTCAAGAAATCACTCAGCAACAAAAAGAATTAGAAAAAACAAATACAGAAGAATCAAGCAAGGAAGAAGATAAACCAATAATCACTGAGATAGAAGATTCCTTGTCAACAGAAGAGATTGATAATTCTGAAGGCGGCGGCTGTCTTATTGCTACTGCAACATATGGTTCTGAAATGGCACCACAAGTTCAATTCCTAAGAGAGATCAGAGACAATCAGTTGATGAGTACAGAATCTGGAATGTCATTTATGAGCGGATTTAACCAACTGTACTATTCATTTTCACCAACAATTGCCGATTTGGAGAGAGAAAACCCTCTTTTCAAAGAAGCTGTGAAACTTTCAATCACACCACTACTATCTTCACTATCTGTAATGTCATATGCAGAAACAGATTCTGAAGTGCTGGGATACGGAATTGGTGTGATATTGATGAATTTGGGAATGTATGTCGGAATACCAGCTAGTGTAATCTATCAAATAAAAAATAAAAGAAAAAAGAACTAAGAGTTCTTGTTAATGTCACCACAGATTCCTGGAGTTGATCCATCTGCTTGACATTCAGGAGCGAATCCTTCAATTTCAATGATTTTTCGATTTCCTTTTCCATCATCTGTTAGTTCAAATTTCATCCAAGATTCGTCGTTGGTATTATCACCATCGACAAATGCATTTGCTGGATTCCATTTGTGCACTAGATAATAAGTTCCATTTGGAACTTTGGAGATGTTGATTTCATTTCCTTCAACTGATTGATGGTATTGATCTACCCAACCAGGTTGAATTCCTTGTAATCCTACTTCACAATCCCAATAGATTCTTTGAGATGTTGGGGATTCATCACCATTATACTTGAAGACATTGGTAATACAGAATCCAACTTTAATTGATGAAGCACCAGGTGCTATTTCTCCTGGAACACCATTGTCATCAACTCGAACTGAAAATTCTCCCACATTATCAATGTGCCAATGATTATGTGTTTCATGGAAAATGAATTGGCTTACAGTTTCGCTCCAAACATTTTGATCTGTTAGTCCAAAATTTCCTTCATCATCATACAGATTTTGAAAAGAATCTTGGGTTGTTCCTTCATTAGCATTAGGATCTGGAAATAGCGGTTGGAACTCTAAAGTGCCAGGTCCAAGATTAGCCCAAACATTGGTAAATCTTAAAAATTCTTTTTGTTGCTGATTATGAATTTGAAGATGTTTTGGAATTCCTGGTGTGACGTCTGGAATTAGTGCATTGCTAGGGATGGATGTTTGATCATTTCCACCATTGCCATTACCATTGCCATTGCCATTGCCATTACCATTACCATTACCATTGCCACTTTTAGCTGCTGCTGCATCCATAATCATCGGTGTTGCAAACATGAAGCCAATTGCAAGTAATACTGGAAGTATTAGAAGTGGTTTTCGAAATTTTGTTTTTGAAAAAGTCATTAATCAAGACAAGATTGTTTAGTATTTAAAATCCTGTCAGTAAGAAAAATTACAAGTTATTTTGAAAAAAATTTTCTCAATTTTAAATCAGTGAAAATTTGAAATGGTTTCTAAAGAATAGAATCTTTAGTTTTGAAAACACGGTCAAAGTAATCAGATGATTCTTTTGGCTCTTCAACATCATTTGTGATTCCTGCCAAGTTTTTGGCCAGGTTCTTTTTGTACCCTACTTGCATTTGTCTCTGAATTTGGATTCTTTGTGCTTGTGGTGAGCCTGCTCCATGCATAGATTCTGTAAGATACCCAACTGCATTTCTTCCCAAAGTCATGTTTTCAATTAATCTCAAAATTCTCATCCTATTTTCAACATCAGCTCCCTTTCTTCCAGCAAGATACTTTCTGAGTAGTGGGCCTGCTTCTGGATGTCTAAAGTCTTTTTCAGATGGTAATGTAACAACTAGACCGCCAGCAATATCTTGTGCTAATCTACTAATTTCATATGGGAATCGTGTAACATTATGCTTGCAAACTTGTGCAAGCATATCCTCATTTAGATAAACACCCGATTTCATCTTGTGTCCTTGATGAGATGATGCAATACCTGCTGCAAAAATTGTTTCATTAAGATGAGTCATCTCAATAATTTTGTCTTTGATATGAGATACGTTAGGGACTCCGTTGTAATCAGCAATTGTTGCCGCTGCTCCAATCAATACATCACCTAGGCCTGTTTTGCATACGTAACTACGTCTGTGATAACAAGTAAAACGTTCTACAAGCATAGATGCAAATTCAAATTCGCCATTCATGAAAACTTTATCCCACGGAATAAACACACTATCTAAAATAATCAAGGCTTCTTGTCCACCAAACTTCGCATTGCCGTCATCAATGTCACCTTCTTCCATACTTCTTGTGTCACAAGATTGTCTACCGTAAATGTAAGTGACTCCTTTTGCATCTGCAGGAATTGCTCCAACAATTGCCCAGTCTTTGTCAGCTTCTGTTAGTCTAATAGTTGGCATTAAAAGAATCCAGTGTGAGTTGATACATCCAGTTTGATGAGCTTTAGCACCTGAAACATAAACTCCGTTTTCATCAGTTTTTACAATTCTTGTGAATAAATCAGGATCATCTTGTTCTGAAGGACCTTTACTTCTATCTCCTTTAGGATCAGTCATGGCACCACCTATCACCAAATTTTCTTTTTGAACCATCTTTACAAATTCCAAGAATCGTTTATGATAATCAGTTCCATGTTTTTCATCAATTTCAAATGTAGTAGAGTGTAAAGCATTCATTGCATCCATTCCAACACATCTTTGGAAACATGTTCCTGTGTTTTGTCCAAGTTTTCTCTGCATTTTATTTTGCAAAACTAAATCTTCTGCACTCTCTGCAATATGTAAAAATCTGTTAACTCTCAATCCAGTAAGTGATGAATCAGCAGATGCTAATGCTTCTTCACGTACTGCAAGATCATAAGTTTCTGCAACTGCATTAATTGATGGCCTAATCATCGGATGATCGACTGGTTCTTTAACTAATTCTCCAAAGAGGTAAATTTTGAGATCGCGTCCTCTAAGACTCTCAATATAGTCATCACCTGTTCTAATGGTTTTCAAGACATTAGCCATGTAGTATTATTCAATTTGATGTTGTATAATAATCTAAATCAGTACAAGATAATTTTAGGAATGAATTGCGATCAGAGTCCTATTCGGACATCAAGAATTTTACAGCCTTTGCCTTTCTCCATTACAAGAACTGGGTTCATGTCTAATTCTTTGATCTCTTTAAAGTCTGAAACTAGTTGTGACAATCTCTGAATACATTCAGAAAGTTTTGCAATATCAGATGGCTTTTCACCTCTTACGCCTTGTAGCAATTTTTGAGTCTTAATTGATGCAATCATGTCATTAGCTTCTAGATCAGTTACAGGTGCAAGTTTGAATGTGACATCTTTGAGAACTTCAACATAGATTCCTCCCATTCCAAGCATGATGACAGGGCCAAATCCAGGTTCAAGTTTTGAGCCTATGATGAGTTCTTTGCCACCTTTTACCATCTCTACAATCAGAACGCCTTTGATCTCAGCTTTACTGTTGTATTTTTTAGCATTTTTGATAATTGTTTTGTATGCATCTTTGATTTCAGAATCATTTGTCAAATTTACTTTAACACCACCAGCATCAGATTTGTGAATAATTTGCGGAGATGCAATTTTCATTACAACTGGGTAACCAATCTTCTTTGCAATCTTTACTGCCTCTATTTCATTTTTAGCAAGTGCACTTTGTGGCAAAGGCAAACCATATGCTTTGAGAACTTCTTGCCCTTCTTCTTCTAAAAGGTTTGGTCTCTTTTCTTTTTTTACCTTGTCAAAAATTGCTTTTGCTTTTGCTTTGTTTACTTTGAATTTTGTAATTTTTCCTTCTTTGGTATTTACCCAAATTGCAAACTTTATCATTGCAGCCAAAGTTCTAATTGCTCCTTCAGCATAGTTGTAATAAGGAACATCGCCTTTTGCTAAAATTTCCCTATTTGTAATGCCTTCATCTAATCCCATCAAGCTTGCAAGCATTGTCTTTTTGTATTTCTTTGACATTGTAACAATTACCTCTGCTAGCTTATCATAATTCAAAGTTCCTGACGGTGTACACATAGTAATAACAGATCCTACCTTTGGATGTTTGAGTACACGATCCAAAACATTGTGGAATCTATTAAAATCAGCATCACCGACAATATCGACAGGGTTTCTAGAGCTTCCCCATGGAGGAATTACTTCATCTATCTTTGGACGAATACTATCAATTTTGGCCATTCTAATTTTTGATTTAGAACAGGCATCGGTGGAAATAATTGCAGGTCCTCCCGCATTTGATACAATAACTAAACCACCTGCTGTTGGAAGCGGTTGTTTAGAAAATGCAGTTGCATAATCAAAGAGTTCCTCCATAGTATCAACTCGGATAGCGCCAGATTGTTTCAGTAAAGCGTCATAGATTTCATCTGAACCCATCAAGGCTCCAGTATGAGACATTGCAGCCTTTGCACCTTCTGGACTACGTCCTGATTTGAGTACAAGGACTGGTTTTTTGAGTTTTTTAGTAATATTTTTACAAACTTTAAGAAATTCTTGACCGTCTCCCATGTCTTCAAGATACATTACAATAACTTTGGTTTGTTTGTGATTTGCAAGAATTTTTAAAATGTCAACTTCACTCATTACAGCTTTGTTTCCAAGACTAACTACTGCTGAGAAACCAATTCCCTGAGCACTGGCATCTTCAACTAGTGCTGCACATATTGCACCACTTTGTGATATGAGTGCAATTTTTCCAGACTTTGGTGTGACTTTGAGAAAAGTAGAATTCATCATTGTCTTTGGATCAAGATTCATGACACCAAGACAGTTAGGTCCAATGATTTGGATTTTGTATTTTTTAGCTATATCTTTAATTTCTTGTTCACGTTTAGCTCCTTCTTCATCAACTTCTTTGAAACCTGCTGTGATAATGATGACGCCTTTGACTTTTTTCTTTCCACATTCTTCTAACACATCTGCAACCAATGTATTTTTAATTACAATTACTGCAAGGTCAATTGGTTTTGGAACATCTAAAACAGACTTGTATGCTTTTTTGTAAAATACCGTATCTCTAGATGGGCTAATTGGATAAACTATTCCTTTGAAGCCATTCATAATATTTGATGTGATTGTAGCACCGACACTTCCTCTTTTATCAGATGCACCAATTACTGCAATGGAT
>CALNZF010000073.1:0-12835 GCA_942490965.1 uncultured Nitrosopumilaceae archaeon
CCAGATGTCCTTATGCTATTGAAAAATGCACTGAGGAGCCAAAATTAGAAGAAATTAACGAGGATCACTATTCAGCTTGTTTTGTAAAACTAGACTAGGAAGTTTTCATCGAAGGCATTCGCTTATCTTTGTATGTAACAACATGGGAGACCCCGTTCTTTGGAAATACACCATAGATCAGTTTTGCTTTTTGAATTACAGAGTCTTTTAGCGATACCATGATAAACTGACTTTCTTTAGATCTTTCTTCTAAAATTTTTGCCAGTCTTTCAGAGTTTGGTGCATCAAGATGAGCATCAACTTCATCAAATAGGTAGAATGGGGAAGGTTTGAGTTTTTGCAACGCTAGAACAAACACAATTGCAGCTAGAGTTTTCTCACCGCCACTAATTGACGTAGATTCTCTTTTTGGCTTATTTGGGAATTGAATCAAGTATGAAATTCCAGAATTAAATATATCATCTTCATTTTGTAATTCTAACCAAGCATTACCATCAGTCATTTTATTAAAAATTAAACGAATTTCTTTATCGACTTTATCAAATGCATCTAAAAATGTTTGACGCTTGTCTTTTTCAATATCTTCTATGAATTTAACAATTGAATTTCGTTCAGATTCCAGGGAATTCTTTCTCGTAGACATGGAACGATATCCATAAGATACCTCAAGATACGTTTCAGGCGCTTTTGCATTTAATGCATTCAGAGAAGACAGTTCACTAGTTAATCCATGCACAATTGTTTCAACATCAAAGGTTTCCATGTCTTTATCAAATCCATATGCAGATAGGATTTGTTGCAGTTTAGCCTCATTTTCAACTAAATCACGAAGATCGCGAGTAAGAGAATCTGTTTGACGCTCTATTGTGTTAATTTGTTTTGTTAATTCTCTGTCTTGCTCTGCCAAAACTTTGAGTTTATCATCAAATTCTTTCAGATATCCAATGGATGAACCAGATGTAGAAATTAGTTCTTGTTCTTTTTCACGCAACGATACAAGAACCTCATTCTTGGATTCTTTTTGTTTTTCTAAATCTTGTATTTTTGTTTCAAGTTCGGCATATTCAAGATTTAATGAATTTCTTTCAGCGTCAAGGCGGTTTGATTGAGATTTTTCTCTATTGTATTGAGTTTGCAATGTTGTTTGTTGTGAAGATTTATCACGATATTCATTCATGATAGTGGTGTATAATTTTTCAATATCAGATTTTTTAATATTTATTCTAGATAATTCGCTAGCAATTCTATCTTGTTCTCCACTAGCATAATTCTCCTCAACAATATTGATTCTGTCTTGCAAAGACACAACATGAGATTCGGATGTGTTTACTTCAGATTCAATGACATTATTTCTTAAAGTCAGTTCTGAAATTCTTTTTAAAAGTTGTTCCTTCATATTTAGAGCAGAAACAATTCTAGACTTTAAATTCGAATAATTTTCAGAGGTAGACGTCAAGGAATTTTCAGATACTGAAAGACGGTCATCATAAGACTGGATTGAATCTTCTAATTTTTTTAATGAATGTTTTTTCTTTAACATGTATTTTTTGATTATGCCAATAGATTGGAATAATCCATCAATATCACTACTCATAGAGATAAGTTTTGTAAGTTTGGATATTTTTGAATTAATATCAATGACTACAGTTCCACCTTTTTCTTCAAAGAATTCACCGTCAAGGGTTACGGATTTGTATCCCTTTTGAGACATATTGTAAGCAGATTCCCTAGTCTCAGTAAGTACGATATTTCCAAACAGGAATGTTTTGAGTGGAGAGTAAGCAGGATCACATGTAACATAGTTAGAAAGTATGCCTACAACTCCAGGTTCTTTAGGTAAAGATAGTTTGAATTGAGGAATTGCATCCAGTGGAATTATTTTCAATTTTGGAAGTTTTTTACTTCGTGCCACTTCAGCAATACCAAGTAAAGTTGCAAAGTCTTTTACAACAATTGCTTTAATCCAATCAGAGCTTACTGCTAAAACAGAGCGCTCATATTGTTTATCCCACGAAATCATTTCATAGACCAATCCCTCAATACCAAGTTTTTCTGCATCTTCTTTTAGTTTAGCAACAGTGTAATCTTCATGCATAAATCCTTTCACAGTTTTAATTTTTGATTCATATTGATTTGCAGCTTTATTTGATTTTTCTAAAATGAATTCTAATTCATCCATGTCATTATGGATTTTTGATTTTCTTGTATGTAATTTTTGGATTCTAGATTTCAATTCAGTGATAGATGCATTGTGGTTGTTTAACATTGATTCAAGTTTTGATTGATATCCAATTAGTGAAAGTATATCATTTTCTAGTTCAGAAAGCTTTATTGTGTTTGTGTCAATTTTAATTTTTGATTCATCTTTTTCATGCAGTATTTTAGATAGCTTAAGTTTTACATCATTGAGTTGATTAGTAAGTAATTTTATTTTATTATCTATTTCAGATTTTTTAGATGCAGCTTCTGATTGTTCTGTAAGAATTTTATTTCTTTGAGTGTCAATTACTTGTAAATCTTCATTGATTTTATTTTTCTTTAAATCAGTTTCATCAATAGAGATTTTTATTTTTTGAAGTTGTGTATCGATATCAGTTTGGGCCTGATTAATTTCATCAATTTCAGTTTGTATTTCAGGCAATCTTAAATTAATTTGTTCTAATCTTTTCTTTGATGCAGAAATTGCAGTGTTATCTATTTCATATTTTTCCATCGCAGAACTAATTTCAATATCAAGTGTAGCTTTTGCTTGGCTGTAATCATTTGCTTCAACCATTAACTTTGTCTTTTCTGTTTCCAAAGTACCAATTTCTTCTCTCAGAGTAGTTCTTTCGGTTTCAAATGTCGTGATTTCAGCATTTAATGCGTTCAAAGTGGATTCTTTTGAAGACTTTTGACTTGAAATTACCTTCATTTTATTTGCCGCAGCAATAGCTTTGTAACGATTTAACTCGCGTTCTAAAATGTCATGGCGTAATTTTTGATTTCTTTCCTCTTCAAGCTCATCAATTCTTTTTTTAATTTCACCCATTTTTGCAAGAGCAATTTCAAGTCGTCTATCTGCCTCATCTAGTTGTTTAATGGATTCTATTTTTTTATCATCAAAGTATGAAAGTCCAATTAAATCTTCAATAGTTTTTCTTTTTTCTTCTGAAGTAAATTCAGAAATTCTAGTTACAGTTCCTTGTTGTACGGCATTTAGTTGTCCCAAACCAGCGTTGGCCATATCAAGTAAATCAAGAATATGGCTTCGATTTGTTTTCTTTTTATTTAGATAGTATGTGTTTTCACCGTTTGAATCCATTTCTCTTGTAATTTCAACGATATCAGAATCTACTGGAATTTTTCTATCAGTATTATCAAAGTGAACACTTGATCTTGCCATTTTTGGCCCATGTCTTGCACCTTCAATATCATGAATTAGAGATCGTAATTTATCAACTCTCATTACTTTTGGTTTATTTTCACCCATTGCAAAAATAATTGCATCCAAGATGTTACTTTTGCCAGAACCGTTTGGACCAGAAATCGAAACAAGTCCCGGTTCGAACTGAACAGTGGTATTCTTAAATCCAAATGATTTGAATCCAAAGATCTCAACTTTTTTAACATGAACCAATGATAATTATTTCTCATCATGCAGGATAATCGATGATTAACAAGTTTAGTTGACAGAATTGATTAATTTTTCTTGTTGTGTTATGAAATTTTTCGTAGCGGTAGTAATTAAAATAATAATTTTAAAAAATTGATCGCATTATTACGCCTACTATAATTACTAAGAAAGAATTCTAAAAACATGGTCAAGTTGGGATTAATACAAACTACATCACAAAGTACAAATCAAAAAGGAATTGCGCAAGTTGTAAAAATTCTTAAAAAATTAGGAAGAAATGGCACAGACATTGTATGCCTGCCAGAGCAATGGCTCAAAAATAATGAGATCAGTGATTTTAATTTAGAGTTTATAGAATTTAAGAGAATTGCAAAAGAATTTTCCATGACTATAATTCCAGGAGCATTTTATGAGATTAGTAAGAAGAAGAAATCAATCATCTCACCAGTCATTGGGCCAAATGGTGAATTCATAGGCAGACAAGAAAAAATTCATCCTTTTGGCTACGAAAGAGACAGTGTAAAGCCAGGAAATGAGGCCAAAATATTCAATACAGCATGTAGATTCGGGATTATAATTTGCTATGACATGGTCTTTCCCAATGTGGCAAATACTTTTGTAAAAAAAGGAGCCCAAGTGTTGTTTTCTCCTAGCAGAATAGTCAAAAGAGGAATTCAGCCATGGAAGATGTATGTGCAGGTAAGAGCATTAGAAAATAGAATACCAATCATTGCAGCAAATGTGAAAAATCAACGATTCGGAGGAAATAGCCTCATAGTAGACTTGTCAGAGAACGGCAATGTAGTAACAACCAAAGTTTTCAAATTAAATGGAGAGTCAGGATTATCTAAAGAATTTAATCTCGACAGATATGAAGAGAGTAGAAAAAGTAGATTTTCAGATTCTAATAAGTTTCAATGACTAGTCGCCTGCAACAAATTTTTCACAAGCATCTTTTGCCAAAACATCAGACGTTTGTTCTATAGGATGTTTCATCAAATATGCACTGGCAGGTTTGATTGGTCCGCCAATACCTCTATCAAGAGCAATTCTTGCCAATCTAATGGCATCAATTACAATACCTGCAGAATTTGCTTTATCATCAACCTCTAAACGAACTTCCATATTATATGGGATATTTGCCCATTGCCTACCTTCAATTCTCATAAACATAAGTTTCGTATTGCCTAAGAATGGAATAAAGTCTGAAGGACCAACATAGATTTGATCATCATCCAATCTTTCTTTGAGTTGACTTTGAACACTTTCAGTTTTAGAAATTCTTTTTGATGCTAATCTGTCTTGTTCCTTCATGTTTAAGAAATCAGTATTGCCTCCAACATTGATTTGGTATGTTTTTTCAATTTTTGTTCCCCTATCACTACAAAGTTTAGCCAAAGTTCTATGCACTATAGTAGCACCAACTTGTCCTTTGATATCATCGCCAATACAAGGAATGTTAGCATCTTCAAACTTTTTGGCCCATTTCTCATCTGACGCAATAAAAGATGGAATACAATTTACAAATGCAGTGTGGGTATCCAAACAAATTTGAGCCCAAAATTCAGTTACTTTATCAGAACCTACAGGTAAATAAGACACAATGATCTCAACGCCTTTTTCTTTGATAATTTGTTTTACTTCCTCAGCTATTTGTTCAGGGGTTTTAGTACTAGTAATAGGTTTAATTCTGTTTTCCACCCAAACTCCTACGCCATCTAAAATAGGACTTTCATAGACTTTTGCATCGTTTTTAGGCAAGTCATCTTTGGCAATCCAATCAACCATATTTGGATATTCATAAATTGCTTCATGCAAAAGTTTACCAACTTTATTTTCACCAACATCAAATCCGCAAACAAAATCAATGTCATGAATTCCATATCCTGCTAGTTTATCATGAATAATACCAGTTACCTCCTGAGAAGGATTTTTCCTATAATATTCAATTCCTTGAATTAATCCTGAAAAGCAATTACCAATACCTACTAAACCAACTTTAATTCTATCAGCCATTTAAAATTCATTATTGTAAGGGAGGTTTAAAGTTTCCCAAGGTAATTTAAAAATCCCAGTATCAAAGGCAGAATTTTATATTCGGTACAAACATACAGTATAATTATGATAAATCCTGGCCGCCCAGTAAAAGATATTCAAATTGATTCGACCACGTCTTTAGAAAAAATATTTGAAGAATTGTCACAATCGGGAGGATTTGAATCAGTGAACCTATCTAGCGGATTAGAAATTTTGGCTGAAATGATTTCAGATAAACAATGTCTAAGATTTGTTTCATTTGTAGGAGCAGTCGTATCAACAGGACTAAGAGGAATAATCAAAGATATGATCAAAAACAAATGGTTTGACGTTGCAATTACAACATGTGGTGCTTTAGATCATGACATTGCTAGACATTTTTCACATTACAAAGAAGGATCATTTACAATGGACGACATGGAATTGGCAAATCAAAATATTCACAGATTAGGAAACGTTCTAGTTCCAATGGACAGTTATGGACCACTAATCGAAGAAAAGATGCAAGAATTCCTAGAAGAAGAATATCAAAATGGAAACAAAGAGATGAGTACTGCAGAAATATGCAAAATGATTGGAAAACATTTAGGAGAAGACTCATTTCTTTATTGGGCATACAAAAATGATATCAACGTTGTAGTTCCAGGGATAATGGATGGGGCAGTAGGAAGTCAAATTTGGTTATTTACTCAAAAACATGCTGATTTTAAATTAAACATGGTAGGAGATGCAAATTTGTTATCAGGTTTAATTTTCAAAGCAGAAAAATCAGGAGCATTCATGATTGGTGGTGGGATTTCAAAACATCATACATTATGGTGGAATCAATACAGGGAAGGATTAGATTATGCATTTTATATCACCACGGCTCAAGAATTTGATGGAAGTCTAAGCGGAGCACTAGTACGAGAAGCAATTTCTTGGGGAAAAGTAACACAAATAGCAAAACAATCAACGCTCCATGCAGAAGTGACAACAACTTTACCATTCATTTATGCCGCATTGATTTCAAAATTAAAAGATAGAATCAGATAAAAGCTATTATTCAATCAATGTACAAAATATTCATTGATTCCTAAAATTAGAATTAGAGAAATTAAAAAATTAAATCTAGAAGGAGGATATCTAATAGATGGATTTCCATCAGTGGGGTTCACTAGTGCCATTGCAACCGAATCCATGATTCACATATCACAATTTGAACTGGGCGGAGTAATTGATTCAGAGGCTTTTCCCCCAATTAGCGTTGTTAAAGATGGAAAACCAAATTTTCCGACAAGAATTTTTGTGAATGAGAAATTAAAGATCGGAATATTTTTGTCATATCTAACTCTAGATCAATCACTACACAGAGTCACAGCAAAAACAATGTTGTCATGGGCAAAACAACACAAAATGAAATTAATTGTCAGTAGTGTTGCAATAAAATCCTCAAAAGGTGATGAAGAAATGATAGGTATTGGAAATACAGACTCTGCAAGAAACAAAATAAGACAAGCAGGGCTCAAAGTATTAGATCATGGAACAGTTCCAGGGATTCCAGGAATATTACTAAATGAAGGAAGTATGTCAAATCAAGACGTCATTGTAATAATCTTTCACACCAGTGGAGAAGGGCCAGATTTTAAATCAAGTGCCAAATTATGCATGACAATGTCGAAATTAATTCCAGGAGTATCGTGTGACATCCCCTTATTACAAAATGAAGCAGAAAAAGCCGAAACTATGATTAAAGAAACACAAGAAGAATCAAAACATCTCAAAGATTCTATGTACAGATAAAAAAATTTTCAATCAAGTTTATTTCACAATTGAATAGCATCAAAAAGTGATGGCAGAGATTATTGAATTTGTAATCAGTGTAATTGTACTTTCTGCATCGGGAGTAATGGCACCAGGACCACTTTTTGCAGCAAATATCTCATATGGATTACGAGGAGTAAAATCAGGCATCAAAATGGCAATGGGTCACACAGCAGTGGAGTTACCATTGGTTATTTTGTTAGGAATTGGAGTATTTTCATTCGAAATATTTCCAGAATTCAGAATTTGGATATCAGTTGTTGGAGCAATTACGCTTTTTGTTTTTGCACTAATTCAAATTAAAACAGTTTTACAAAATAACAAAGAGGTTTCATCAACACCAAAACACGGTCCATTAGTTACAGGAATTGTACTCAGCGTATTGAATCCGTTTTTCATAATATGGTGGTTAACAGTTGGATTCAAGTTAATTTCTGATGCGATGTTGGTGTGGGCATTTTCAGGCATATTGGTCGTATTTTTCTTGCACATATGGATGGATTTTGTATGGCTAGGAGGGATTTCATTTCTTGCATCAAAAAGTTCAAAAATTATTTCTAATAGAAATTACAAAATCATAATGATCGGATTAAGTTTAATGTTAGTATATTTTGAATTACATTTTTAACAGACATAATATTCTACCCGCAATCCAAAATTTCTATTTGAGATGAACATTCGTCATTATGTGAATCAATTTTTTCAAGAATATTTTCACATAGTTCAGGATCTAATGACTTTTCATATGAAACAATTTCATTTGAAATTACAATATTTCCAACATTGCAAGGATTAGTTGTGTGTTCAGCAAGTATTACGAAAAATAAAATTCAAATAGAAATAATGTTAAAAAGTTTTAGATTAGTTTTTACACTTTTTGATGCAAGAAATGAACTTCCCAGCCATACAAAATAACAAAGAGGTTTCATCAACACCAAAACACGGTCCATTTAAGTTACAGGAATTGTATTAAGCGTATTGAATCCGTTTTTCATAATATGGTGGTTAACAGTTGGATTCAAGTTAATTTCTGATGCGATGTTGGTGTGGGCATTTTCAGGTATATTGGTCGTATTTTTCTTGCACATATGGATGGATTTTGTATGGCTAGGAGGGATTTCATTTCTTGCATCAAAAAGTTCAAAAATTATTTCTAATAGAAATTACAAAATCATAATGATCGGATTAAGTTTAATGTTAGTATATTTTGGAATTACATTTTTAACAGACATAATATTCTAACCGCAATCCAAAATTTCTATTTGAGATGAACATTCGTCATTATGTGAATCAATTTTTTCAAGAATATTTTCACATAGTTCAGGATCTAATGACTTTTCATATGAAACAATTTCATTTGAAATTATAATGTTTTCAACATTACAAGGATTATTTGTGTGTTCAACAAGTATTACGAAAAATAAAATTCCAAATAGAAGTAATGTTAAAAGTTTTAGATTAGTTTTTTGAAATATCAATTTCCATTGTAGAAACGTTACGTTGCTTTCCATCTTGAGAAGTTAAAGAATCAGATGAAATTCTAACGTCACTAATTACATACCCTACAGAATCCATTCTCTTAACAATCATTTGTGAAACATCCACTGCTTGTGTAATTCGTTTTCCTCTTGCTTTGATGGTTACAGTTTTTCGAGTTGAAAGTTGAGTTAGTGTTGCAGAAACATAAGTCATTATCGGTTTTGTGCCAACAAAAATAACATCACGATCTTCTGGAACTTTAGGGGAATCAGAAATACCCTTTGAACTATGTTCATGTTCTGGAGCTTCAAGTTGTGGTTCAGGTTCCGGAGCCTCAAGTTGTGGTTCAGGTTCCGGAGGTTCAGGTGTTGGTTCAGGTGTTGGTTCAGGTGTTGGTTCAGGTGTTGGTTCAGGTGTTGGTTCAGGTGTTGGTTCAGGTGTTGGTTCAGGTGTTGGTTCAGGTGTTGGTTCAGGTGTTGGTTCAGGTGTTGGTTCAGGTGTTGGTTCAGGTTCTGATTTAGTTCTAGAACCAAATTCTGATAAGATATCTTCTGCGTCTTTTGATTTATTGTTGCTCAATTTTTAATTCCTGTTATAAGGAATTTCTCTCTCACTTTTATTTAATTTTTCAGGTGTTTTCCTTGCAAATAGTCCTCAAATAATTTTTCAAGATCGTCATCGTTGTCACATTTGCTGATTTGTTCAACTAAATCAGGTTCTTCAATTTCATAACAATTCATCATATCTTGAGAATCTTTGAACACCAACATTGCTTTATTTTTGAATATGCAGTGATAGAGTTTTTCCTTCTCCATTTTTTCAGGATTAAACTTGACACCGTTTTCATCTACTGAAACTGGATATTCCATGAAGATATCATTCTTCATCGATATTTAGATGAATACACAATATAGTAATAATCAAAACATGTAATAGAATTATTGGAAACAAGAGTAGTTTTCCACATAGATTTTGATTATTTTTATGCCCAATGTGAAGAAACAAGATCTCCAGAACTAAAATCAAAACCAGTATGTGTTTGCGTTTTTTCAGACAGAGGTGGAGATAGCGGTGCAATTGCAACTGCCAATTATACTGCCAGAAAATATGGAGTTAAATCAGGAATTCCAATCATATTTGCAAAAAAAAGACTTGAAGAAAGAAAAGATGCAGTGTTTTTACCAGTTGATTTTGATTTCTATTCTGAAATTTCAGAAAAAGCAATGGAGATTATGAAAGAAAATGCAGATATTTTTGAATATGTTGGCAGAGATGAAGCATATCTGGATGTAACAAAAAGAGTTGAGGGGGATTTTGAAAGAGCAAATCATCTTGCACAGCAGATAAAAAATACAATTAAAGATAAAATAAAACTTAGTTGTTCAATAGGAATTTCACCAAATAAATTAATTTCAAAAATTGCATCAGACTTTCAAAAACCAGACGGCTTAACATCGGTATCTCCAGAAAAAGTGGAAGTATTTTTAGATCAATTGAAAATTAGAACAATACCAGGAATTGGTAAAAAGACAGAAGAGAAGTTTTTGGAAATGAATTTAGAAACAATTCAAGATTTAAAAAAAATAGATATTTTCACACTAAACAAAGAATTTGGTAGAAAGACAGGAGCATATATCTACAATGCAGTTAGAGGAATCGATAATGAGCCAGTAAAAGAACGTGAAGCAAGAATACAGTATAGCAAAATTACAACGTTAAAAAAAGACTCGAAAGACTACCAATTCTTATCTGAAAATATCACAGAACTCTGTAAAGAAGTACATGGAGTTGTTAAAAAAAATAATCAAATGTTCAAATCAGTTGGAATACATTGTGTACAATCAGATTTAACAAATAAATCAAAATCAAGAATGTTAAGAAACCCCACTACAAGCATTGAAGAATTAGAAAAAATTGCAGATCAATTATTAAAAGAAGCGTTGGAAAATCAAACAACTGCAATTAGAAGACTAGGAGTAAAAGTTTCAGATCTTTCAGAAATTCAAGGGCAAAGAGACATTACATCATACTTTTAGTAGTATTTATTTTTCAGATTTCTTCAGACGTCTTGATTCTATTATAATCACTGCAAAAATGAACGCAAATAGCCACGGTAAAAACATTATTTCGCCAGCTATTTTGTGATATTCCTCCCATGCAACAGGATCAGTTGTGACTTTTAGTGCATACCATGATAACGAAAAAATTCGAATCAGATTGACAATTATTGTTCCAATAATTCCTAAAACAAAATAAATTGTCTTTCTAGTTCTAGGAATGTTTAGTTTTAACATAAATGCTCCAATCACTAATGAAAAAATTATGATGCTGTGGACACCAGCTGATGGCCAAAACACCTGAAGAGCCATAGAACCGTGATCACCACGTAAGAACATCACATTATCCCTAGCAACTGCAGTTCCAAGATCAAGTGCAGTGATTATCCAGACATTCGTTTGTACAAAAGATGGAACGACATATTGTAATGGACCGAGTGTATCATACGGGAAAAATGCGTCAAGTGAAAGAATTATTGCAGTGCCTGTAAGAAATATTGGGCCAGCAGGAGCAATCCTAATCCATCGTGTTCCAAAGAAAATACTCAATGCTACAACAATAAAGATTGCCATAACTACAAAATCCCACATCCAAGTCCAGGAATATATTAATTGTACATCAAAGAGTTCTGCAGATTCAACAAGGTGTTCTCTCAAACCATATTCCAAAGAAACAAGATATGCGATAGTAGCTAAAGCCAGAGGAATTACGATAAGTAATTTTTTCTTTGAAATTATAATTTTCAATCCAATTAATTCAGCAACTATGAAAATTAAAGCAAAGAAATAACCACCGCGTCCCTCATTCCAGCTCCAAGCTATAGAATCAGGAAATGCAATCATTGCAAATAGGATCGGGCTAGAAATTATAAAAATTCCAAAAATTAAATTCCAATTCTGCATCATGTTAAATCCTAAAAAGGCAAATAAATATCTCGACTTTGTAAATTTTTAAAATTCATCAAATCATTGTAAAAATGTAGAGTTCATACTAGTCTTCAGCATCTTCAATTTCATCAGATTCTGGATCTCTCCTACTTGGTCTAACGGGAATAAAGATGAATGTCATGGAAATACTTGACACGACTGAAAGATACATTCCAAGGTTTCAAAAGTTTGCCTAATTGGCGATTTCTAATGCATTATGAGTTTGGAACAAATTTGCATTCAGTTTTGAGGGATTTTACAGTTGTAAAATCCCTCAAAAACTGAATGCAAATTTGTTCCAAACTTCATAATGCATTAAATCGCCAATTAAACAAGCGAAATTTTAGACAGCTCGATCGTTTCAAAAATATTTCATGACATTCATCTTTATTTACCCGTTAGGTAGAGAGATCAGAATCTGTTGAAATTGAAGATGCGGAGCAAACGCGAACTCTACATTTTACAATGATTTGATGGAGCAAAAATTTACAGAATCGAGATATTTGCCTTTAGGATTTAACATGATCTAACCCATCCTATTTGCAATGATTACTCGATTCTGGCGGAGCTGGGACGCGTGGTGCTTTAATTTTCATAGTTGCTTGGATTGAAAATTACTGAATTTCAAATATCGTAATTCCTCTGGCAACTACTATCATATCTTGTTTCTTTGGAATATGGTTTGGTACCTTTGTTGAATCTGCAGAACTTTCTTTGATGCTGCAATTAATATATATTCCTCGGACTTGGATGTGGGATGCAACGTGGTACTGTACGGAACACGATGGATATAGGATTTATACAAACTTGGCCAATAATTTTGAGCACTGCAACATGCTCGCCGCATTTTCCCGTATGTTACTCGGTCCATTTTATGTCGTTCCATCTTTTGTACAAACGAATGTCTGGATAATCG
>CALNZF010000074.1:0-4443 GCA_942490965.1 uncultured Nitrosopumilaceae archaeon
TTACCACAATCCCCACATTTTGCGTCATGCATTTCACGTGGTCTGTCGTCTAGGTTACCAAATCTAGAACCTCGATCTCCACCAAATCCACCAGATCTTCCACCGCCGGATCTTCCACCAAATCTACCCCCACCTTGTCTTGGCTCAGGTTTGTGGTTTTGGAAGCATTCTCTGCAATAAACAGGTCTGTCTTCTTTTGGTTTGAATGGTACTTGACATTCATTTCCACAGTCACCGCATTTTGCGGTGTGCATTTCTCTTTCTTCTCTATCAAAGGACATGTCTTTCTAAATCTCGGTAGTATTGTGTAGTAATAAACTGTGGGAAAAAACATCTATTGTTATAAACTAACTTTGTTCCTTCAGATTATTGGGCATGAAAAGATACATCGCCACACGGATGGCCACGATGTTTGGTGTTTTAATGATCACATTACTGATTACAATTGTACTAGTAGGGTCCAACATGGATACAATTCTAAAACAAGGAATTGTATTTCAAGTAAGATCTGAGATAACAGAGAACCCAGCAATTGCTGAAAGTTTTTCATCAGTAGATGAATTTGAAGGATTTATTCAAAATCAAATTGATCAAAGAATACAAGTGTTAGGACTAGATGAGCCATGGTATTCGCCTCAAAGAATTGGAGTAACAATGTACAAAATACTATTATTGGATTTTGGACATGCGACATTTCTGACTAGCGATGAAGGATCATCGGATGTAAAAGACATTATTTTTGAGAAACTCCCCAGAACAGTTTTGTTGTTTACAACTGCAACAATAATCATATCAATAATAGGCATATTTCTTGGAGCGTTATCAAGTAGCAAAGTGGGGTCAATAATAGACAGAATTACTTCGAGTTTTGCAATAATTAGTTCTAGTTTTCCTGTTTGGTGGATAGGAATGTTGATGATATTTTTATTTGCATTTACATGGCAAATATTTCCAGCAAGAGCAACTCCAGATATTCCATCATCAGATCCAGGATACATTGGATCTTTACTATATCATATGGCATTACCATTGATCACAATTGTAATGATTGGGTTTGGATCATGGGCATATTTGGTAAGAAACTTCATGGTAGGAATTATGCAAGAAGACTTTATCATGGCAAAAAAAACAATAGGAATCAAACAAAAGAAAATAATCTACACGCATGCACTAAAAAATGCAGCCCCGCCAATTGTAACAATTTTGGCCCTTAGCTTATCTGGATCTCTAGGAGGGGCAATAATCACAGAAGCTGTTTTTGACTGGCCAGGAATGGGAAGATTGTATTTTGAAGCAATTACGGTCATGGACTTGCCAGTAATAATTGGAGCCACATATCTCCTGACGGTATTTTTCCTGATCAGCATATTCATTGCAGATTTACTTTATGGTTACTTTGATCCGAGAGTGAGGACAGGACAATGAGCAACATCACACCACAGGAAATAAAGCAAGAATTTCTCAAAAGCAAGATGGGAATTGTAGGCATAGTAATTCTTTCAATTCTAATTTTAACATCAATTATTGCAATAATCACCATTCCTGTAGAAACATTTCAAGAGTGGAATAATCCAGGGAATTGGATTTCAAATCCAAAAGTCGCAATTCCAATTTGGGTAAACATATTCATGACTGAAAAAATTCCCGAGCATAAAATTTTAGAAAATCCCAACATAGAAAAAGTCTCAAATAACGAAATAAATCTCATATCACATCAATTTGGATTGAATTTTGATTATGATGATTTCCCAAATGATTTCATCTATGAATTTTCCTCAGAATATTCAGGCTCACCCCTATTACAAATGTCAGTCATTAGGCCAGACGGGATTAAACTGGATTTACTAACAACATCGCTACCGCATTCCAATGGAGAAACGACACATAGGGAGAGGGTTTTTTCCACAGATGATTCAATAAAGAAAAATCTAACATTACAATCAGAAAAATTTGAATTTGAATTTGAAAGATTGTCTGCAGAAGACATAGTATTTTCCAAAATTCAAACAAACGAGCCACTGAAAGGGAACTATATTTTTTCTGTCGACATGTATGGAGTAAATTCTGAAAACAAAATCCACGAATCAAAATTAATCATTGGAGGTAAGGCATTTGGCATAATGGGAACTGATGAATTACGACGAGATTTAGCAATAGGATTACTCTGGGGAACACCACTTGCATTATTTATCGGCCTAGTGGTATCCATAGCATCCGTGGTGATGGGTTTGCTCTATGGAGTGTATGCAGGATACAAGGGCAAAAAAACAGATGAAGCAATGATGCGATTCAATGATGTAATTTACGCATTACCTGCACTGCCATTTCTAATCATCCTATCCGTAACCATCAGCAATAGCATCTTTGTCATGGTCGGATTTTTGATGATTTTTGGATGGGTAGGCATTGCTAAAGTATCAAGAAGTATGTCACTTCAAATAAAAACTCGAGGCTATGTAGATGCTGCAAAAATGATGGGTCAGAAAGATTCTAAAATTGTCTTAAAACACATCGTTCCGCAATTGTTACCATATGCTTTTGCAAGTATTGCAATTTCAGTTCCTGCCGCAATAACTACAGAGGCAGGACTTAGTTTTCTAGGGTTGGGAGATCCATCATTTCCAACATGGGGACAAATTTTACATGATGCCAACACGTTTGGGGCAGCAGCCAGAGGAATGTGGTGGTGGATCATGCCTCCAGGAGTAATGATAGCAGTTACAGGTCTTGCATTTGTGTTTATAGGAAACGCATTAGATGCAATTGTCAATCCAAAGTTAAAACGGTAATAATACTAGAGGTCAAATTTTCGAATTAATTCAATAGCACTATCGTTCAATTTTATTGAATAGCATGCCGAATTTTCATCATTGATTGCCGCCAATTTATTAGCAAATACTTTTTTGCTATGACCCCCTTCAGATGCTTTATCGGATTCATCGAAGCAGATAGACATTTGTTTCATGTTTAGATTATTTTTTAGGAGAAAAGCAATGAACTTTTTATAATTTTCAGTGTCAACCCAGTCTATGCTTTTTTCCTTACTTATTCCAATCCATATCTCAATAGAGTTTTGATATAGGACTTTTTTTCTTAATTCTTCTAATGCCATGTTTGCCAACTAAAAGTCTGCTCTTTGCATTTTGGAACCACATCGTGGACAAGTACCACCTTTGTGTTTGTTACTACAAACAAGACAAACATATCGGACGCCACCAGAACCACCTTGTGAACCTGCCCCAAAAAATCCACCGCCAGTTCCGGAATCCCCACCATAATTTCCCATACTACTCATCTGTCTTCTCCTCATAATCATAGGTAGTAAAATGAAAATTGCCATTACTGCTCCAATGCTGATATACCATGGAACACCAAGATAACCCAAACCGATTTGTAATCCAATGCTAAATACCAAAGAAGCACCTAAGAAGATATAATATCGTTTAAGTTGAGGATTCAATTCAATAAAAGTATCTTTAAAACGGTTATAAAGTTTCTTCAATTTTATCCAGGCAGGTCAGCAGAGTTTTTGTAAATTCATTCAATTGAAAGTGGAATAGAGTTCCCATTACTATCCCATGCAAAAATAGAATCATCATCATAAGGGGATTTTACAATTATTGAAACCAAGCCAAAGAAATTATGTAAATCAGTTACAGAAGGTTCTGCCGAACCACTAGGATGAGAATGCACAATTCCAAGATAACTCATATCAAAAGGTAAGAACGAATGTGGGAATCCGGCAAAAGTAGGACCTGTCTCACTAAATGGCGGAATTACTAGCCCATCTATTTTTATTTCACCATTTTTTGATTTTCCTTTTAAAATCAAAATTCCCTCGTTAGGATGTTTCATTTGACAAAATGACAATATACTATCCAGAACTTCTTTTTTCAATAATACAGAACGCTCAAATTTTTTCTTTTTGAATAACACAAAAAGTATTCAATTTAGAACTAATTTAATTTTAAGACATTGAAATGACATATTTCGTATTTGAAAACTCTCTTAGTTTATCTTCAATTTCCAATACCAATTTAGGAATTTTTGAGTTAATTTCATCGATTTCACCTTGAAAAGTTTTAGATTTGAGCTTAAAATCATCATTCAATGAAATAGTTTTTGCAAGATCAGATTCCAAAGAAACCAGATCGCCAGGCATTAAAGAATCAGCATCAGATTGCATCTGTTTTAATTTTTCATGATATTCTGAAACTTGTTTGATAAAACTATCCACAGATTCCTCAGTTTCTGTGATCTGAAAAGATGTTTTTTCTACATCTTTTACAGAAATAGAACCAGACACGATACCTTTTCTAACATTTTCAAGAATCAGAATTATAGAATCCTTATTGTTTACAGAAAGAACATCAAAGGGTTCAGAAACTAAATTAGATAAAATATTTTTCTGGTCTTTATCCAAAGAGGAAACATATTCATATC
>CALNZF010000075.1:0-5259 GCA_942490965.1 uncultured Nitrosopumilaceae archaeon
TTTTACCACTGAAACATGAATATTTGTTTTTGAAAAAATTGATGAAAAAATATCTCCTAGAGTTCCAGAACCTCCCATTCCTGCAAAAACAATATTATCTATTTTTGAATAATTTACTGCTTCCAATTTAGAATTATAACATTCTTTTGCTATTTGTGGCCATTTGATCATAAACTTCATACATTTTTTTTGAATCATACTTTTTTATATTTTTTAAATCCCACTTCACTGCTCTATATTATAGATAATATAATGATTAATTACTCTTGAATTATTTAAGTTCATTTTTAATAACCTAATTTAATTCAATATTTAAATTGGAGAAATTGACAAAAGTTAACCCCTCTTTGAGAACTGTAGAATGGAAAGATAACAAAGTGATCATGATTGAGCAAACTAAATTACCAAATGAACTTGTATTTGTAGAATATGATGATTTCAACCAAGTTGCAAATGCCATCAAAACTTTGATAGTCAGAGGTGCCCCTGCAATTGGAGTATCTGGAGCATTTGGATTGGGGTTAGCTGCTTTGCAAAGCAAGGCAACAACAAAAGAGGAATTGCTCTCTGACTTGGAGGATGCAAGAAAAATTCTTTTCGCAACCAGACCGACTGCAGTGAATCTAGGTTGGGGATTGGAAAAAATTATGAACGTTGCAAAGACTGGAGAAACAGCAGAACAAATTAGAGAACTAGTAATTGAAACTGCTAAAAAAATGGCAGAAGAAGATATTGAGATTAACAAAGCAATGGGCAAGAATGGTTCAGTTTTGTTTGATAATAATGACACTATAATGACTCACTGTAATGCTGGAGCACTAGCTACTGTAGCATATGGAACCGCACTAGGTGTAATTAGAGCAACAAGAGAGAGTGGAAAAAATGTCAAAGTCATAGCAACTGAGACTAGACCAATTCAACAAGGTTCTAGATTAACTGCATTTGAGTTAAAACATGATGGATTTGATGTAAGTCTAATCCCTGACACTGCAGTTGGCTATTCCATGGCAAATGGATTGGTGAACAAAGTTGTAGTGGGTGCAGACAGAATTGTAAAGACAGGACATGTCTTTAACAAAATTGGAACTTATCAGGTGGCAACAATGGCAAAACAACACGGAATTCCATTTTATGTTGCAGCACCATTATCAACAATTGATCTCATAACAAAGGCTGAAGATGTAATAATTGAGATGCGTAAAGGAAATGAGGTCACAGGAATTGGTGACAAAAAGACTGCACCTGATGATATCAATGTGATAAATCCTGCATTTGATATGACTCCACCTGAACTAATTTCTGGTATTATTACTGAAAAAGGCGTGGCTACTGCACCATATGAGGAATCAATCCCAAAATTATTTCAAGCTAATAATTAGAAAGTTTTTATTGATTTTCATATTCCCGTATACAATATGAGTACTGTTTCTGCACAGGCAATTGAGGATTCATTAAAACAATGCATGGATCCTGAAGTTCCTCTAAACATTGTAGAAATGGGACTAATCTATGGAATTGATGTTACTGAAAATAATGATGTGAACATCAAAATGACAATGACTACACAAGGTTGTCCTTTACATGAAACTCTAGTTCAGGATGCAACAAGATATGCAAAAAAAGTTCCCGGAGTAAATAATGTCAAAATTGACATTGTATGGGAGCCTGCATGGTCAATGGATAAAATGACTGAGGAAGGAAAAATGAAAATTAAAAATATGGGTGCTGCAATGAATACTCCTGCACCAATTAACTATGAAACTGCATTACCTCAAGGAGTTGGAAAACTAGTTCAACAAGACGATGGTTCAATGGTACTAGCTAATGAACATGAACAAGGATTTATGGTTAATCAAGCAATTGTTGACTTTTGGAAGTCATGTAATGGGGAACGTAAAGTAACAGAACTAGTTGAAGTATTTGCACAACAAACAGGATTGCAAAGAAATCAAGTTGAAAAAGAAGTTATGCAGTTATTGCAACAATTACGTGAAGGTGGATTAATTGCAATTGCAGGACAACCAGATGCTCCAAATGTTGAATTTAAAAAATAATACTAGAAGATATAGTTTGAATTTGCACCATCAAAGTTTATCGTAACACCTGATAGATATTTTATATTATTTTGAATAATTGCTTTAACAAAATTTCCAATCTCTTCTGTTTCTCCTAGTCGTTTCATAGGTAATGTTTTCTCAAATTCTAAAATATTTTCAATTAGTTCTCTAGTTCTATCTGTGTTCATTGGACCTGGTGCAATGTTTACACAGCTAATATTTTTCTCAGCATATTCTTTACTTAACACCTTGAAAACTTCAGAAAAAGCTGCACGATACGCTGAAGAGATTATCAATTTTGCGTTTGGCTCTTTGATTACACCAGAACTTATCAGAAAGATATAGCCCCCGTTACTAATTTTGATATTTTGCAGTATGGTGACAAATCCTAGAAATAACTGATTGTGATATAGATTCCAGTCCTCTTCAGTTATTACATTGAATGGTTTTGGAGCAGGACCTCCTGTGTTTAAAACTAGAATGTCTGTTTGATTGTGTTCTTTTAAAAATTCTCTCACACTGTCCAAGTTTGATGTATCAATGTCTTTTTTTGATGCAGCAAAGACGTCAATTTCTATTGATTTGAGAGCATCAGAAATTGCTTTGCCAATCCCACGTGAGCCCCCAAGAACAATTGCACTAGTCATGTAATTCTCTAAAAACTTGATACAATTAAATTTCTTTTAAAGAGTGTTCTTTACTATGATTTCTCAAACCACCCTTGAAAACTTGTATTAAAATCAGATGTATGATTAATTCTAATCATTTCTACGGATTCCTCTTAAATGATTTTAAGATTTTGTGTTCAATGACAAAACTACTGTACGCCTCAATCATTGCTTCGGTAATCATGATGTCTGTTTTTAGCACCAATGCTTTTGCACAGTCAGATTTTAAAAAAATTGAAGGTGATGAACTAAACAATTCTGTTTCACAAGACATTCTTGCAAAAATTGAATTATCAAAACAACAATTTTTACAAGCAAAAGAGACTCAAAACAAGCGTAATGCACAGCAAAAATTCATTGATGAGCAACGAACCATAGCACAAGACTCTCTAAAAGAGGAACTCAAGCTAATGGAAAAAACATACGAAGAGATTACACATAGGAACGCATTTGCAAAATATGTCTCAAATCTTAATGCAACAGATCATGGGATATTCTGGGATCAGTTTGATTATCTTCATGCAAAAATATCTCTAGCTAGAGATGCAAGGGATTCTGTTTTAAAACAGGGAGGAACATTTTCTGATGCCATGAAACAATATGTTCAATATGCCAAGATGCCAAAAATTGAAATGCAAAACATTGTGCGAGAACTCAACATAAAACATGATCTTGCACAAGAAAACATCCAGTCAAATTTTGACATTAACGGAAAATTACCTAGATACGAAAATGATATTGAAGCTCCATGCTATGGATGTACTGAGAAAATCTCCAAAGTTCAACTTGATTCAAAACAATCAATCCCTATAACAAGAACTGTTTTGGAACCAAAGCCTACGCAGATCACTGAACTTAGAGACTCTCTTTCAGATCTTCAAAAACAGTTCTTGGAATCAAGAAATGTCATAGCCCAGAAAAAAATGGTATTTGAGATGAATGAAATCATAAAACGTATTCAAGAACTCAAATAATCTTTTTTTATTTTTTGATTTAATTGGAATATTTTTACTAGTATTTATGACTAGTTTATCGAATTTAATTCTATAATCTGATCCTGTGTATCATTGATTAGCGTTGTTTTTACTGCTTCTGAATGAAACCAGCAAAGATTCTCATTTGACAAGCACGCGTGACATCTGGCAATGCCATTTAGTGAGATTACTAATTCTGACTGCTCAGAAGAGTTTTCATCAGATGAATGTCTCAACAATTATTCTATAATCCTATGGAATTTATCTAAATGTAAGTTGAAATGCAAACATACATTTTCAAAAATTCCCAAACTTGGAAATACTTGCAATCTGAATTTTAGTAAACAAAAATCAATTCTCTGAGGATCTTTTCTTATAACCATTACTTTACCTTGCCACTGATCTTTTCTGCCTGCAGGTTATATGCAATTTTGAGATTTTTCAATCATGCAAAAACTCTCAGGATTATTCTTGTTTGCAGTATTGATCTCGGGAATATTCTCTTCAAGTTCTGCCTTTGCACAAATACCAACAGCTGTAGATGACTTCTATTCTGTAGATGAGGATTTGCTTCTAACTGCCTCTCCTAACGGAGTTTTATTCAATGACACAGATCTCGATGATGATTTCTTGGCAATTCTCCTGACTGACACTGGCTTTGGAACGCTACTTCTAAACCAAAATGGAACTTTTACTTATCAGCCTAACCAAAATTTTGCTTCAACTGATTCATTCACTTATGCTCTAAACAATGGAACTCATAACAGCAATGAGGCTACAGTCACCATTACTGTCAATCCCATTAACGATGCACCTGTTGCACAAGATGATCTAGCTGAAACTCAACAAAACGTCCCAATTCGTATTCATGTTCTTGAAAATGACTCTGATGTAGAAGACGATTCATTGAACATAATTCTAGAAGTTGATCCTTTAGTGACAAAGGGCAATGTTACACTAGATGGCTCTGATGTGTTATTCACTCCGCAAACAGACTTTGTAGGGGAAACAAGTTTTTCCTACAGGGCATCAGATGGTGACAAAACAAGCAATCTATCTAATGTTGCTGTTACAGTTACTTCAGTCAATGACATTCCTGATGCTGTAGATGATAATGCAACAACTCCAGAAAACACTCCAGTCATAATTCCAGCACTGGACAATGACATTGATAACGATTCACTTACTATTGATTCCATAACGCAGGGAATTAACGGAACTGTAACTACAAACGGTACTAGCATAACTTATACTCCAGACACAAATTTTAACGGAACTGACTCTTTTACTTATACCATTACTGATGGTGTGGTATCCAGCAGTTCTGCAACAGTCACAGTACTTGTCACTTCTGTAGAAGATGAGACTGATGATGAGACAGATGATAATGATACAACTGATGAGAAAGAACTCAAAAAACAGCTAAAGGCACTAAAAGATGAATACAAAATAAAAGAGAAAGAACTCAAAAAACAGCTAAAGGCACTAAAAGATGAATACAAAATAAAAGAGAAAGAACTCAAAAAACAGCTAAAGGATTTCAAGAATGATGAGAAATCA
>CALNZF010000076.1:0-6867 GCA_942490965.1 uncultured Nitrosopumilaceae archaeon
CAAATTTTAAATCATTCATTTTTGGAAATAATCTTCTTCTCAAAAATTGCGGTGTTTCTAAATATTTCAGAATCATTATCATTAATCCCGGATCTGTTTTTTTATTTCCTTCTTGATAGACATAAATTGTATCAATTTTAAAAATTGCACAAGCCCTAGCTAGAATAGATATTTTTCTAGTCTTATCGATTTTAAGTGACTCATCTGATAAAGCAGACTCTGGTATTGCAACAGATAATTTCAATGTAATTTAATCTCTCAGGTCCTAAAATAATTATTTTTGTTCGTGTGGATATTTTGTTTTAGCATCATTTGCATATTTTGTGATTTGTTCTTCAGAAACTAATTCATACAATCCGGTTTCTTTTTTGATGTGTGCCATTCTGATGTGACTTGTTCCTTCTTTGTCTTCACTTGAAAGATAAATTCCTGCAGAAGCTAATATTGCAGCATCATCTAGTGAAAGATCTTCTTTGTATGTTTTCTCCAAAAAGTCTGTTACTTGATCAGAACCTGAACCTATTGCAATTGCATCATATGAGATGTATGTTCCACTAGGATCTGTTAGATACAACTGTGGGGTGTTATTTACAACTCCGCCGAGAATTAGTGCAACACCGTATGGTCTTACACCTGCATATTGTGTATATTGTTGACATTGATCAGCTAAATGTTTGGCAATTGTTTCAACTTCAACTGGTTCATCATAAATCATCTTGTTACTTTGTGAAAAGAATCTGGCATTGTCTACTTGACTTCTTGCATCTGGAATGTATCCTGCAGCTGCAACTCCAACATGATCATCAATTTGAAAAATCTTTTGAGCTGTAGTTGAAATTTGTAATTTTCTTGGTTTTTCTTCGACTGCAATAATAATTCCATCTTTACATTTTACACCGACTGCGATTGTCCCTCTTCTTACGGTTTCAATGGCGTATTCTACTTGGTATAGTCTGCCGTCTGGAGAGAATACTGTAATTGCTCTATCGTAACCTTGTTGTGCAGGAAGCATTTGATTGCAATGCTTTGATTATTCAATTTAAACCATGCCCACAATTGATAGTAATTACTAGTTTGATCGGAGCCTAATCTCAAAAGGACTATTGTAAATCAAACCTTAATTTGAAACTCGGATTGTGATGGATTTGTGGAGTTTGAAATTAAATTTTCAGGACATGAGAATATTCGTTCCAATCATCAAATGACATTGGAGATTACCAAAGAGTCTCATTTGACTCCTAGGGGCGATTGCATAGTTGGTGTTAATGCAAAATCTAGTTGTGCTGATTTGCCTGAAGAACTAAAAAACAAACTAAAAAACTCTGATTCCAAAGTAATTTTTTTAATTAAAGCTGGAGATGAAGAGTTCGTAATAGAGGGAAGGGGACATCCTGATCTTATTTTATCTCACAATGAAGACATAGTAATTAGAAAAAGTGATTTTATTTGCCCTCGAACACTGGCAATAAAGTGTGACAAAGCATCTGACTTGTTACCTAGGAGTATGGTGTTGCTGCTTCAAGATCCTAAAACTATTGGCACATTTACTATTATTATTGAATAATACTGTGACAATTTTATACTCAATATGTTAATTTCATTCATGGGTCGAAAAACAAATTTTCTTCTTCTAGTTCCTTTGGCACTCTTTGCTGCAATTATTCTTGGATTTGGCATGTATATGACGATCTGTAAAAATTCAAACATCCCACTCAACTGCTAGATCTCTAATTTCTTTACACAATTCTCTGTTTTAGTTAATTCTGCTTTAGCACGATTCTCTTAAAGCATGAATCTGATTATTTTTTATGGTAAAACCTACAATTGAATTACCAATTTCAATAAAACCTACGGATGCAGAATTAAAGAAACTCAAAGATTATTTTAAAGAAATGCCTGTAGGTGAAATTCTTACAGGGTTGAAATTTGCAAAAAATAGATGGTCTGCAAAAGATGCTGGCACACTAAAGGTTGGAAGAAAAAGTATTGTTCAGAAAGAAGTTCATTCAGTTACTTCTGAACAGGCCCAGTGGAGATTAAAAAATTGGAAGATGATGATTGCAAATTATCGTAGACGTGGTTATAGCTATCCTACAATTTCTAGAATAAAGAAAATCTTGATACAAAAAAGTAAAAAGAAATCTAAATGATTCTTAATCTATTATTTTAGATAAAGATATCCGTTCTTTTTTGAGCGATTTGTTGTTTGAGTGAATCTGGAACGTCAGGAATTGTAGATTTTGTTTGTCCTGCAATTACACTGTGTGCTTCTTCTAGAATTGCTAATGTGTCTGCATTGGTTTCAGGTACCATGCTCATGCTGTCCCCGATACCTACAGATGAACCCGACATTACATCTCCGAGTATTTCTGACAAATCCTGCATTGATGCATTTGCTTCTGGCATAATTCCACTTAATGATGGACTTAATCCTTTGATTATTGCCATACATGGGCTGAGTGTAACTACAACATCTCCTAATTCTGAAACTGTATCTAATCTGAGTTTAACTTGTTCCATAGATAGTTTTGCACCGCTAACCATGTTCTTCATTTTTCTGACTTGAGTTAATTCTCCTGCATATGCTTGAGCGTAACTAGGTTTGTTGTTTCTTTGTGCGTTTACTATTTTTTCAAAAATCATATCGTGTTTAGCTTGTAATTTTATGTTAATTCCCTCTAATTTTGAAATTTGAAATTGTAATTTTTTTTGGGCAAAATCAATCTTATTTTTTAGTGGTTCATCTGGTCTTACTTTACCCATTACTTTTTGAGATATACTTTCTCCTTCTGTTTTGTTCCAAGAGTTGCTGATCATGCTTTGAATTCCTAATTTTAGTTGTTTTTTTTGTTTTAAACAGGGTTGTCCCTCCAGGTAGTGTCACTGGAGTTACAATAGTGAGTAGTTACACTATCCAAAGGTAAATGTGAATATCTGAAAGCCTTCTCCTTTTACTTTAATCTCTACAAGGTGAGATGAACTCGTATCACTATTGATGATATTGTACAAACCCGGTTCCTTTACTTGCAGAATATTGTCACCTGTGATGTCTTTTCCTGAATATTCTGATGGCAGGGGTTTGCCGTCTAGAAATATTTCTAATTCTGCAATATTTTCAGTAACTATGTTTACCTCTTTGGCATTGTATAGCAATTTGATAGTGCCAGTTTCAGAAACTAGTTCCATGCTGTCATCATAATTTTTCCAATCTCCTATTGGATAGAATTTATGCAAATCTATGTTTTCTGGTTCTAAATAGGAAATAGTTTTTCCAGGTTGAAATCCTTCTTCACTACCTAATTGATTTCGATTTTGTGCAAATTTGTAACCAAAATACAATTCAGGGGTTCTAAACAATGAATGCTGAAATTCTTCAACATCTACAAGAGACGATGTTGATGGTAACTGAATTCCCAATGATGTGGATCTTTCTTCTAGTAATTTCTGAATTATTTTCTCGGTTTCCTGATATCCTCCTTCTCCAATGTGATCATATCTAATGTATCCTTCATGGTCTGCAATGTATTTTCTTGGCCAATATCTATTTTCAAATGCTTTCCAAGTTTCCATGTCATTGTCTAATACCACTGGATAATTGATGCCATGTTTTTCAATTGCCATTTTTACATTCTCAGGATCTTTTTCAAATTCAAATTCTGGTGAATGAATTCCAACTACCAATAGTCCTTGTTCTGAATATTTATCACTCCATGCAGTGATGTATGGTAATGTTCTGATGCAATTAATGCAACTGTATGTCCAAACATCATACAGTACAACTTTACCCTTGATTTCTTTTTTCAATTCTTCAGGTGTGGTGTTTAGATAATCGGCTATGCCTATTAATTCTGGAGCTTTTTTGAATCCTGATTTATCAATTTCTGAGAGAGAATTTATATCTGTAAATGTGGTTGATGATTGTTCATCTTGATCAAGTGATGAGAATATAACTCCAACAACGCCTAATCCTGAAGCTATTATCACTCCAAAGATTAACCCTGTTTTAATTTCCGAATTCATCATATCACCCTAGCAGTACCAACTCGTTAAGAAGTGGAAAATTTGCAATATATGCAAGTTGATTTGTAAACACTAGGATGCCTAAAATAATAATGAACGCTCCTAAAATTACATTATAATATTTTAGGTGTTTTGACATTGAGCGAATAATTTTCGTGGCTCTTGAGAAAAAC
Organism: uncultured Nitrosopumilaceae archaeon; assembly: GCA_942490965.1. Classification (GTDB taxonomy): domain Archaea; phylum Thermoproteota; class Nitrososphaeria; order Nitrososphaerales; family Nitrosopumilaceae; genus Nitrosopumilus. The sequence continues at coordinate 4,194 of CALNZF010000076.1, forward strand.
ACTCCAATCAAAATAAACGGAATTCCCAACCCTAATGAATATGCAAGTAGCAAACTAAATGAAATTGACGGTGTTGTTGCAGCTAAAGTAAGAATTGTTCCTAATATGGGTCCGACACATGGAGTCCATCCTACTGCAAATGCTAATCCAAATACAAAGGACATAGGATAACTTGATTTTAGATTTTTAGGAAAAAACTTCTTCTCTACATTTAATGAACGAATTTTTGTAGATAATAGTAAAAACAATCCAAATGCAACAATGATGATCCCTCCCACCATGTTTAGACTTTCTGTAAACTCACTTGCTGCGCTAGAAAGAACACTGTTGATTAAAACCCCTAATACAGAAAACACTACAGAAAATCCCAATACAAAAAATATTGTATTTAGAACAATGTTTGCTCTGTTAATGGATAGGACTGTTCCATTCTTGGAACCTAATTCTGTCACCGTTGTTCCAGATATGTATGCGAGAAAAGCTGGAATCATTGGTAAAATACAAGGTGCAATAAAGGAACTCAAACCTGCAAGTAATGCTACAAGAATAGTGGGATCTGCCATATCACAATATTGCAATTTTTCCTTTAAAGCTTTCTTCCAATTCTTTTCCAATTCTGCTTACTATCCGTTTTTAACTAGGTTATGGATAATTTTGATATGAATAAGCGATTTATTATTGTTGGAATAGCCTTGGGAATTATCGTTGCTCTGGCAGTGATTATTGGCTCACCTGCAATTGGTGGCTTTGATGCAATGCGTTAATTGTAAAATTTTTTATGTGCTTTTTCAAATATTTCAAGTGCATTTTCAATATCTGTGACTGATAACCACGCAGTAATTGAAATTCTTAACCTTGCTTGGTTTTTTGGAACAGTTGGGTATCTTATGGGTTGAGCAAAAATACCGTTGTCAAACAAAAATTTACCAAACTCCATTGCCTTTTTTTCATCACCGATAATTATTGGGATGATTTGAGTTGTAGAGTTTATTTCATAACCTGATTCTTTGAGTCCTTTTGTGAATTGCTTTGTGTTTGCTATTAGTTTTCTTTTTTGTTTTTCTCTGTTTGACTGAAATCTTTTAAATGAATATTCTACCAAAAAAGATGGTAAGGCAGAAGTATAGATAAACGATTTTGATTTATTGATACACAGATCAATTACATTGTTGTAAGATGAAACATATCCTCCAAATGATCCTAATCCTTTACTTAGACTACTTACATACAAATCAATTTTTTTTGCAACTTTGAAATGATCTGGTGTTCCCTTTCCATCTTTACCTATAACAAAATCCCCATGCGCATCATCTACTATTGTAATTGCATCTGATTTGTTTGAAATTTCGGTAATCTGTTTTAATGATGATAAATCACCATCCATGCTAAAAATTCCTTCAGTGATTATGAATTTATTTTTCCCTTTTTGCTTTATTTTTTTATTTAAATCCTGCATGTCATTATGTTTGTAAATTGAAATTTTAGCATCTGTTAATTTGCATGACTCAATAATACTTGCATGGTTTAATTCATCACTTAGAATTAAATCTCCTTTTTTTGCAATAGCTGAAATTGCACCTAGATTTGCCATGTATCCCGTTGGATAAATTAAAGAATTCTGATGTGATTTGTGTTTTGCCAGTGTGTCTTCCAATTTCTTGTATGCTTCATCATTTCCTGATACTAGTCTGGAACTTGATTGTAATTGTTTGATTTGAATTTTAGTTGTAGGAATTCCTAAATAATCATTTGAGCATAAATTTACTAGTTTTTTGTCATTGATAGTAATTGTTGAACCATTTGTTTTTCCATATTGTAATTTTCTGTAAAGATTATTTTGTTTTAGATTTGCTATCTCTGAATCTACAAAATTTAGTTTATGTTTTAAGGCCAATTCTCTCTATTAACTCACGGTCCTTTTCAGCCTCATTTCCGCCCATGGTGAGATATCCTTCTGTAATTATGCCATTTGCCCCACTTTGTAGTAGTTCTTCACCTGAATCCGACAACCTTGATTCTCGTCCTCCTGAAATTTTGATCACTGATTCTGGTAATAGAAATCTAATGACAGAAAAAATTCTAACTATTTCTGTATTTGGAAGTTCTGTTTGTAATTCTAATGGGGTTCCAGGCATTGGAACAAGAATGTTTATTGTAACTTCTTCTGGAAACAATCTTCCTAGTTCAAGTGCAAGTTCTAACCTTTGTTCTCGTGTTTCCCCAGTCCGATAATCCCCCCCGTACAAAGTTCTAATCCTGCATCTCTTGCAATCCCCAATGTCTTTAGTCTGTCTTCATAAGTGTAGGTTGTACATATTTCTTAGGAGAATTTTGATTTTGCAGTTTCTAAATTATGGTTATATCTTTTTACTTTGAGTACTTTTAATTTTTTTGCCTGTTCTATTGTTAGAAAGCCTAAACTGCATTCTACACTAATTCCAACTTTTTTATTAATTTGAGAAATAATTTCACAAACTTTTTCAAAATCTTTTGATGATGGTTCTCTCCATGCAGCTACAAGACAATATGATTCTGCACCATCCTCCTTTGCTTTTTGTGCTTTAATAACCACATCTTCTGGGGATGGCAATTGATATGTCTCTATTCCAGTATCAAAGAATGCAGATTGTCCACAAAATGTACAGTCTTCACTGCATGCATTTTTTTTAATGTT
>CALNZF010000077.1:0-7484 GCA_942490965.1 uncultured Nitrosopumilaceae archaeon
ATCTGCACTTTATGCAGCATGCAGAGATACCGAAACACCAAGAACATTAAAAGACATTGGTCAAGCAAGCAACATTAAACGTAAAGATATTGCAAGATGTTATAGATTATTGCTTAGAGAACTAAATTTGAAGATGCCAGTAGTTGATCCAGTAAAATGTATTTCAAGAATTGCAAGCAAAGCAGGATTATCTGAAAAAACAAAAAGAAAAGCAACAAAAATTCTACAAACTGCAGAAGAACAAAAAATATCTGCAGGCAAAGACCCAATGGGATTAGCAGCCGCTGCACTTTATGTAGCATGTGTAACAAACGGCGAAAATAAAACTCAAAGGGACGTTGCAGAAGCCGCAGGAGTTACAGAAGTTACAATTAGAAATAGATACAAAGGGTTGAAGGTAGCTCTAAACCTCTAGTGTTGATTCTTTTTTAGTATAAAATTTATTTACAAATAAAATGCCAACTGAAAAAAGACCCGCAACTAGTAATAAAATTTCTAATGTAGACATTAAAGAATGTGAAAATGCATCCTCAATAGAAATGACATTTATCTGAGAAATGAAATTCGCATATGAAAAAACAAAATAATTTGCAGCCCAATGAATCAAAAGAGAAGCAACAAAACCATATCTTAGATACACCCAACCTAAGATTATCCCACTTGCTCCAGCTTGAGCAAATTTTCCAGTACTCCAAGAATCACCTAATGCAATATGTGCAAATCCAAAGAGAACCCCAACAAAGATTATCAAGATAAATGCTTTTTTGGCATCATAAAGATCCATAGTAGCAGGTTTCCATAAACATCTAACAAAATATTTCAAAGAGGGTTTTGTAGAATATAGAGCAAACAACGGGATTCCAACCAAAACTAGACGAAATCCAAACTCCTCAATAATAGGCGCTAAAGTAATATAGAAAAATTGAATTAAATTGTTTTCAGCTAAAGGAGGAATAATTTCAAGACCAATCCCTTCTTGAATAAAATTTATCAGGGTTGAAATCAAAATTAAAATTGAAAACCATTTTGTAATTCCAATCATATAGTTTACTCGTGTATCATATTTGCCAAAAGAGATGATAGGGGAAAGAGCTTTGAGAAAATCATGTCGAGGTCCAAGAATGGCAATTACAAAAATAATCAGATATAGAGTCCACAGTACAACAAATGCATCCCCTAGACTAACATCAAAGGGTGCACGGTATAATTCAGTATTCTCAAAAAGTTCCAAATGAGTTAAAGGGTATTCAAAATTAATATCTCCACCAATATCAGTTTCAAAAACTACATAGATTCCAATTGGAAATGAAACCAAAAGCAAACCAAAAATTACTGAAAGTAATGCAGTGAATGGAATTCCAAGGAATTGAAGAATTTTATTTGAATTTTGCAATGCACTCTAATGTAATTCGATAGTATCTTCTGCAAATCCCAAGTGAATCAAAGTCTCTTTGATTGTATCTCTGTGATCACCTTGCAAGAAGATATAACCTTCTTTTGCAGTTCCCCCACAGGCATATTTATTTTTCAGGTCTTTTGCAACAGTTTCTAGATTGTTTATCTTAGGATCCAATCCTTCAATCATGGTACCCTTTTTCTTAAAACGTCTAGTTTCTAATCGAATAATAATTTTGGTACTATCTTTGGCAAGTTCACCACAAGCACACAAATCTTCTGGAAGACCACAAGTATTACAAATTACCGCCATTCGTTCGAAATAAATTCAATTATCCGCACTATTAAGCCTTGTTTGATTACCAAGAAAAAATGGAAAACGAACGAATTTTTAAATAGAAAATTAAAGAGAAATTGTGACAGAAGAACTCACAAAAAAAGCTGCAGAAATGCTCCTTCAGGGAGCCACATTACTTAGTGAGCCCTGTCCATATTGTACAGGGGTCAGAGTAATGAAAGCAGGACATGCATTATGCATTAGTTGTGGCAGACAACCAGAAAAAAAAGAAATCCCCACAGAAAATACATCAAATGAAATAACATCAACAGAAAAAACATCAATGGAAAAAATATTTGAGAAAAAATTAGAGATATTATCAAAAGAATTAGAGCAAGAAAAAGATCATGAAAGGCAACAAAACATCCTAAAAACGATCAACTCATTATTGGAAACAATAGGAAAATTGAAAAATAAACAATAAATTCAATCAAAGCAAACATCTCGAAAAATATGCAATCATTTTGTAAAAATCATCAATACGCTTAAGTTCATAATTATTGAAGAAAATTAATGAGCATGACATGGAATGATAGAAATACAATGATTGCAAGTATTGGTTTGCTAATCATCATTGGGGCTTATATTACAATTAAGTTTTTTCAAGGAGATTTTCCATAGGCCTGTAATCATCATGAGACATGGATGAAGGTCAAATCACAATTCCAATATTGATAACTATTGCAGTAGGAGTTTTTGTCGGGTCTAGACTTTGGATACTATTTAGAAAATAGTTTTTCTAAAACGTTTAAGTTGGCAACATATTCTGAACCGTATTGAGACTACCACGAAATGACAAAAAGGCAATAATTGTAAGTGTAGTGATGTTAATCACCGTTGGAATATACACATATTCCAGTATTTGAAGAACATAACTTGATTCAAAACTTCAATACGCTCGTTCTTATAACAAAGAAGTTCATGTAAACCATGTCACAAGACAGAAAAATGTACAAATGCACATGTGCTGACTGCGGAAAAGATTCTGAAGTTCCTTTTGAACCAAAAGAAGGCAGACCAGTATATTGTAAAGAATGTTTACCAAAACACCAAAAGTAGAAGAGTTAGATTAGTTTCGTTTGATTAATTTTAAACTAGATTATTTTCAATTATTCTCATTTTTTTTCTAAACTCCAATACGCTTAAGTTCAAAATGAATGTAAACAATTTGTAAATGGTAAAACGTGTAATGAATACATGTAAAAATTGTCAAGAAGTGTTTGAATTAGAAGTACCATATAATGGCAAATATAGTATAGGTAGTAGAATTTATCAATGTCCAAAATGCGGCTTCATAAAAATAAAAGAATCAACAGGCAGCAATAGAAAATTAAAAAAAACAGACTTTGAAAAAGCACCAAACAAAGCATTGGCAATTTTACAAGAAAAGTATGCCAAAGGTGAAATTGCAAAAAAAGAATTTTACAGAATAAAAGACACACTAAAGTAGATTCAAACCTGGATTGGGAAAGATATCCACAATTTTTTGATCTAGTTTTATAGATATCTTCTCCATATTAGTAGACTCGATTGTATTTTCTGGAAGGAAGGGTAAAATCTTACAGATAACAATAAAGTTTTTATGTTAAAATCCGCGAGGACGAATTGTAATGGCAGATAAAAAATCAGCACCACTTCCAGCATCAAGTGGAGGTCTCATGAGATTCTTTGAAGATGAAACAAAGGGATTCAAATTAGATCCAAAAATCGTAGTATCAATTCCAATTAGCTTAATTGTTGTTTCATGGGTAATTGATTTATTTCTAGCTCCGTGAAGAGACAATGGAAAAAGAACCAGACGATGTTTCAAATATACACAATAGATTTTCCCTTACACTAGTCAATCCAGGATCAAAATATTTTTCACTTGTTGTTTCAATGATAGTGGCATCGGTAACAGTTCTTGCAATATATTTTGGATATTTGAGCAATTTAGGTTTTGAAGAAAATTGGTATAGATTACCAATAGTTTTGGGAGTGTTAGCTGTAACACAATTACTAGACATTAAATTTGCCAAGAAAAAAGAATACTCAAAATCCCTACATTCATCTCTTTTTGGAAACATGTTGTGGACAGTTACCCTGTTAATGGGAATCCTGTCAAGTGTAGTTTTGTCAAAAAACATAGAACCTTTTTTCATCACCTTTGGATTGTTACTTTTTGCTAGTTTTAGAATAGGAATTTACACTACAACTTTAGGAGCAAGTCTCAAAAAAGCTTGGGCAATCGCTTTGATTCAACCCATGGCAATATTTCTCGTGTTAATTCCACAATATTTGTGGATTTCAATTCTCAGCGAACCAATAGGATTAGCATATGGAATATCATTTATGGTAATTGCAAGTGTATGGTCAATTGTCACAGATAGAGCAGGAAGACCTGCAATGGAAAGCACACACAAAACAATTCAAGCATATCTCGCATCCCAAGGAAATGATTTTGCAGACGCTGAAGAATTGATGGAACAGCGTTCAAATGAAACCAAAGTATCTACATCACAAATTAAATTTTCAACACAAGATGGAGATAAAGAGTTCAGAATTGTATTGCCAGAGATACACCCAGGACCATATCATCCCGTAGGAGGAAGCAATATCCCTTATCAAATTTACAAGAGTTTGTCATCATCAGCCATGGTCATGCATAGCATATCAAACCATGCATTAAATCTCCCATCAAGAAATGAAGTTGAAAAGTATTTACAAAATTTAGCAAACAATAAAGTCAAAGATCAAGGCATTAAATGTACAGAACCGCTAACTGTCCAAATTAACAAATCCAGAGTTACAGGTTTACTTTTTGGCAATAATCCATTATTGTTTTTATCATTATCCCCACACGGAATGGAAGACATTCCAACTTATATGAAAACAGAAATTGAACAGTATGCAAACAATCGAAATTATACACGAACAATGATTGTGGATTGTCATAATGCAATGGGTGAAGAAATTTCAAATGAAGATGGAGAGGACATGTTAAAAGCTGCAAAATCTTGTTTAGATGCATTGATTTCAAAAGATAGTTTTCCAATTCAATTAGGATATGCAAATACAGATGAAATGGATGTGTGGACAGAAGATTTAGGGATGGGAGGATTGGGAATAATTTGTCTCAAGATTAATGATAAAAAATATTTTCTTGGATGGGCCGATGCAAATAACATGGAAAATGGGGTAAGGGAGAAAATTATAGATATTTTTGCAAAAAGGGGTTATCAGGTAGTAGATATTTGTACATCCGACACACATTATGCACCAGTCAAAGCCAGAAATAGAAACGGATACTATCAATTAGGATTAATTACAAGTGCAGAAAAACTTGCAAAATGGCTACTTACAATTGCAAAAAGTGCAGAGAGCAATACAACTACAGTGAAATTTGAAATTTTAGAAAATGAGACAAACGTAAAAGTAATGGGTCAAGGCATCTACAAAGATTATTCCAAAGCATTAGACAACTCGTTGAAAATTACCAAGGGATTTGTGATAGGCTGTTTAGTATTTTTCATAACTAGTCTGTTCCTATAGCATTCATTTTATCAAGATTACCATAAAATTCGTCAATAAATGAAGCAAATTGGAAAATAGGAACAATTGGAACATTGTCAATAAAATCAATTTTGTCTTGATATAATGTGACAATTACAGGTACAGCTATTGCCCCGGGAGTTTTTGCAACATATTGTTTTGTCCGCTCTATTTGTTTTTTAACTGCAGTTGATAATGCAGATGAGTTATATCGTTTCCAATGTTTACAGTCAATTAAAATTGCAATGCCAAGTCTTATGCCAACAACATCAATCTCCATTCTTGGCTTTGTCAACATCATATTTTTGATCACTGCAAAATGTTTTTCAGATAAAATCTCGGCAGTTAGACCTTCAAAATCCCTCCACTCCAAGACAATTGCGATTTCATCTACAGGATAACCTTTTTCAAGTAAGGATATTGCAATTTTTAATTTATCACCGTCTTCAAAAAAATACGACTTTTCTTGCTTTAATCCAATATCATTTTTGATAAACTCATCTAAAATTATTTGGGAGTCAGCATCATTCATTTTTGTAACAGCAGAAAAATCTTGAACAGAAACACCACCTGGAATTATTCCTTTCAATCCAATTAACATTTTAGGATGAATTTTCAATTGTTGATTTTGATTCATAATAGAAATATAGGTTTTAGGAGCTATTAACATCAGGGTATTATAATATAGGTTTTAGTACATGTTTTTAAAATAATGAATATGAAAAAAATGCTAGTTATCATACTAGCTGTTTCTGTAACAACAATATGGTGTGGGGAATCATTTGCAGAAAAAAATACATTTTTTGATTCAGTGAAATTTATTCAATATTTAGATGAAAATACAGCATTAGAAGAAGTAAGAAATGGGAATCTAGACATATATTATTACACAATATCTCCAGACAGGTTAGAAAACAATCAAGAGGAAAACGGATTGCAGGTGTTTGATTCCTCAGGAGGATCATACAGTATTCTGATAAATCCTGCTGAATCAGAGAAATTCAATCCTTTTTCAAGTAAAGATGTCAGATTTGCTTTGAATTATTTAGTAGATAGAAAATTAATCGTAAATGAGTTGATGGGAGGCTATGGCTCACCAATCATTTCATACTATAGCCCATCAGATCCGGAATACCTTACAGTTATTGAACAGTTAGAGAAGTATAATTTCAGATACAATCCAACTCTTGCAAATGAAATTATCTCAAAAGCACTAGATGAAGAAGGAGCAATCAAAATCAACGGAAAATGGCAAATGAATAAAAATCCAATTGAAATTACAATGTTCATCAGAAGTGACGATCCAGTAAGAAAATCAATCGGGGAAATATTATCAGTGGAATTAGAAAAAAGCGGATTTACAGTTAAGAAAGAATTTGGAGATTTGAATAAAGCATTTGTGGTTGTGTATGGTTCAAATCCTTCAGAGGTAAAATGGAACTTATACACAGAAGGATGGGGACGTTCAGCCTTTGTAAGATATGATTCCGTAGGAATAGGACAAATGTATTCTCCTTGGTTTTCAAACATGCCAGGATTTAATGATCCTTCATATTGGAATTATGAAAATGAACAATTAGATTCATTAACTCAAAAAATCTATACAGGTGATTTTGAGACATCGCAGCAAAGGACTGAATTGATCCAAGATGCAATAGTAGAAGGAATTAATGAATCAGTTAGAATTTTTTTAGCAAGTAAAATAGACCAGTATGTTGTAAATGAAAAAACCAGCGGGGTTGTAAATGATTTTGGAGCAGGTGTTCCAAGTAGATTTACACCAATCAATGCAAAAAATAACAACAAAGAATTAGCGATTGGTGTAAAACAAATCTATCAAGGAGCGTGGAATCCAATAATGGGATTAACAGATAGCTATAGTAGACATATTTGGGGGATCATATCAGATCCTGCAACATTCAAACATCCATTCACAGGAGAAACATTTCCAGTAAGAGCAACATGGAAAGTTGAAAATGAAGGTCCAAATAACAAAATAAACATACCTCAAGAATCAAAGATATGGAATCCAACGTTACAAAAATGGGAAAATGTTGAAGCAAATTCACAGTCAACAAGCAAGGTAACATTTGATTTTAAATTTAGCAATTGGCACAATGGTGAAAAAATGGACATAAATGATATTCTTCATTCATTGTATTTCACAGTAGAATGGGGAACTCAAACAGATGAAAATGATAAGACATTTGACACTGAATTT
>CALNZF010000078.1:0-35974 GCA_942490965.1 uncultured Nitrosopumilaceae archaeon
ACCCAACCCCGAACCGGAATCACCGTCCCCGAGCGAGGACTTCGACCAGCCCGTCAACGCGGCGCGCCTGGCGCGTAAGGCTCAGGAGCGCCGCGAGCCGGTCCCCGCAGGAGCCCCCTCCCGAGGTAGAGGCAGCGCTCGACCTGCAGCTTCCGGGGGATCCCGCCGACCTCGGGGCCGCCACGCCGGTCGAGAGCGGACCCCGACCGGAGGCCCCGGACCGGGTCCAGCGGTTGCGGCCGAAGGGCGTCCCGGGCTCGATTCCCGACAGCCTGTACCGCACCTCCAGCTCGCCCCGCCACATGGTCGAGGCCTGGCTGGCCGGCATGGTCACCGCGCAGGCCAGCGACCTGATCCTGCGCGCCGGGGCCCGCCCCTCGCAGCGCGTCGCCGGCCGGATCCACTTCCTGCCCGGTCGAGTTCCCGGCCCCGGTCCCCTGCTCGAGGTGCTCGAGGCGGTGATGGGGGAGCGCCGGATGGAGATCTGGCGGGCGACCGGCTCGGCCGACTCCGCCCTGCACCTCGACGGCCTGGGGCGCTTCCGGATCAACGCCTACAAGCAGATGGGTGAGCCCGCCGTGGTCATCCGGCGGATCAACGAAGATGCTCCGGAGATGGTCGAGCTCGAGCTGCCGATCGGACTCGCTTGAAGAACCTCGCCCTGCGCAAGCGCGGGTTGATCCTCGTTACCGGCATTGCCGGTTCCGGAAAATCGACCACGCTCGGGGGCATGATCCAGCACCTGAACGAGAACGTGGAGCGCCACGTGATCACCCTCGAGGACCCGGTCGAGCTGCTCTTCAAGGAGCAGCGAGTGCGTGATCAGCCAGCGGGAGGTTGGCACGGACTGCCTGGACTTCCGCGACGGCCTGCGCCACGCCCTGCGCCAGAGCCCCGACGTGATCCTGATCGGTGAGATGCGCGACGCGGAGACGGTGATCGCCGCGCTCGACGCCACGGAGACCGGGCACATGGTGATGTCGACCCTGCACACGGTGAACGCGCCGCAGACGGTCGACCGGATCCTGTCCTTCTTCCCCGCCGAGCAGCACGCCCAGGTGCGCTCCCGCCTCGCCGACAACCTGGCCGGGGTGCTCAGCCAGCGCCTCCTGCCGTGCGTCGACGGAGGCGGATGCTGCCCGCCTTCGAGCTCCTGATCTCCACCCCGCACGTGCGCGAGCTGCTCCAGGAGGGCAAGACCGCCGGGCTGGCCCGGGTCATCGAGCAGGGCACCGAGGAGGGGCTCATCTCCTTCAACCAGTGCCTCCGGCAGCTGGTGATCGACCGGAAGGTCGACCTGAACGACGCCCTGGCCGCCAGCGACTGCCCCGACGAGCTGGTCCTCGCCCTGCGGGGGGATCACCGCGAGCCACGGCCGCCCCTCCCGGCCAGGGGGGCCCGGGGGAAAAGGGGACTCCCGGGGGCGCGACGGCGGTCCCGACGGCAGGGAGGCTCGAAGCCGCCTCCCGAGTCGGGCGGCGGGCTGCGGATGACCGGCAACGACTGAGAGTTCCAGCTCCGGCGGAAGAACGAGTCCGCCGTGGCGTCGAGGCTCCTGTCCGGGGGCCCGCAGGTGGTTGCGGTGCCCTCCTCCGCCGGGATAGCATGCGCCCGAAGACGCCATGAACATCAATCCAAGTCAAGGCCTTCGTGGGCCTTCTCGGCGGTGATCACCGCCGGGCTCGAGTACTACGTGTTCGACTTCCTCACCCGGCAGCGGCCCGCGCTGGAGCAGCTCGGCTTCACCGAGGCCGAGGCCCTGGAGATCCTGGAGGGAGCGAAGGTCCCCGAGGGCCCGAAGCTCAGCCTGCTCGACTCCACGGCGGTGGAGCGGGCCTTCTACGACCTGAACTGGACCGGGAAGCCGCCCAGAAGCCGTCGTGCGGAGAAACAGCCGACGAGCAGGCGGTGAACAAGCCTCTACCGACTTCGATGGTCGAGGTGGTCGAGTTCCAGCTCCGGGGTGGAGGATCAGCGCCATCCGGAGCACGGCCGCCGCCTTCATCGCCAAGAAGGACGTCCGGCGTCCCGGTCGAACACCAGGACACCTTCCTCAAGGAGGATCCGGGTCGGCGAGAAGCTCGCGCAGCCGCATCGACCTACGCGACTGGTCAAGAGCATCACCGTGGAGCTCGAGGACTCCACCTTCGTCTTTGACGACTCGGAGCGCCCGAAGTCGATCAACGCGGAGGAGCTGTACGACCCCTGGCCGGAGGATCTACGACGACCGCCAAGGGGAAGAACCCGACTCGAGCTGCCGAAGATCCCGATCCCCAGGGTGAACCAGGAGGTCTGGGTGCCGCACGCCACGACCCGGAAGATCGAGCCGAACGTGTTCCTCCTCTGGCGACGGACGGCATCCTCACCTGTCTCGGCGAGGACGTACGGGGGCATCCTCGCCCGCGAGGTGCGCCACATCCCGGCACACGTGACCCGAAGACCGGCAAGTACGACGGCATCGAGCTGAAAGAGGTCAAGGCCGGCGGCCGGGTCGCCGCGCACGGCGGGCAGGCCGGCGACATCATCAAGTCCGATCAACGGGCACGCGGTGACACCGAGCCCCGCGGAGGCGATCACCTTCGTCAAGAACAACCAGGAGAAGTACACGAAGTGGGAGGTGGTCATCGAGAACAAGGGCAAGACCCGCACGATGACCTACCACTCTCCCCAGGAGTGAACCCTCTTCCTCGGTCCGACCCGGACGGATCCGACGCGACCCGGAGCGGCCTTCTTGACGCTGGACTGCTCCTCACCGCTGATCTCGGCAACAGCGCCCTGAAGCTGCTCGAGTGGCAGCTCCCGAGGGGCCGCTCAGCGAGTGGGGGCGCGGGGGGACTGGGTCTCCCGGCCGAGGCTATCGCCGCATACTCCTGGGATGGACGGCGGTGGGACGAGCTGGCGGGGCTCCTCAGAGCCTCTGTCAGGGCCCCACTCCCTCGAGCTCGCCGCTGTCCTGCTCGGTGACTCGCGCGCGGCGCGCGACGGCGCGCGTCGGCGCCTCCCTAACGGAGCAGGCGATGAATACTATCTGTCCAGACCCGGAGCTGACGCCCGAGATCGCCGGTGTCGGCAGCCGGAGACCATCGGTCGCGATCGGCTCCTCGCGGCGCGGGGGCCTAGCAGCTGGTGCGCGGGGCGGCGCTGGTGGTGGACGCGGGGACCGCGGCCCTCGCGGTCGACGCGCCTGGCCGGCGGGGAAGGCGGCCGCGCTTCTCTCGGGGGGGCCATCGCTCCGGGGCCCGGGCTGCTCGCGGCGGCGCTCGCCGCGGGGCGCGGCGAGACCTGTTCCGAGATCGAACCCGACCCTCCGCCGCCCCGGCGCTCGGGCGGGACTCCGCGGAGGCGCTGCGCGCCGGGGTGAGCGTCGAACTCCGTCGGGGCCGCCGGCGGAGCTGGTGCGCCGGATCAGCCCGGGAGGCGGACCTCGAAGGCCGCGCCGATCCTCCTCACCGGCGGGGCGCGGGGCTTTCTGGAGACTCCCGGGGCGTTCGGGGGGCGGCGGCCCCGAGTGGTGCCCGAGCTGGTCCACCGGGGCCTGCTCGCGGCGGCGCTGGACGTCGCCGGAGCGACTCGATGACGGGACCGCTGATGCGCGAGCGTCACCCCGGTCGGGCCCAGGGCGGTGAGCGTCCTGCGGCTCGAGGGCCCCGGCGCGCTGGAGAGGGCGGCGGGAGCTGGTGCGGTCGCCATCTCGTCCCCGGAGAGCTCTGTCTGGTGCGGCTCACCGTGGGGGGATTTGGATCGAGCGAGGCCCTGGTTCACCCTCTGGACGAGGAGTCGGTCGAGTGCATCAGGGGATGTTTGTGCAAAAGCAGGGTTTATGCCAAAAAAGAATGCAAAAATAACTGCAATTCCAAGAATCACCCTACTGCCCATCATGAAAAGTTTTAGTTTTACCTTTTAAGCTTGTCGCAGGATTCATACTGTAGGATGTGAAATTATTTTATTAAAAATAGTGTAAACTGTTCCAAACTTTTTATAATTTTCAAAAATTCAAAAATTTGAATAATAATTATGAAAAGACAAGTCATGAAATATGTATGAGCCCTGCATCAGAACACCAAGAATCACCTGTATCTGTAATCTCCGATTTGCATCCAAGGGGAATATTCCATGAAATTTTAGCACCACCAACACGTTCACAAATATCAAAAATACCATCACAATAATTCCCAGTTCCATTCCATTGACCACCATTCATTTTACAAACTATGTCTGCATCAATTTGAGGATATGAAAAATAATTCATCCACTTTAATTCCAGGAACTAGGATTACAAAAATAATATAAAAATACTATGACCATACTCAATATTATCAAAAGTCTAGTTTTCATTTTCAATCATTCATTATTGTCGAAAGATAGTAAACCAATAAGTCCTAATCCAAACAATCCACCAAGTAATATTCCAAAGTATTTTCCAATCTCAGATAACTGATCAATACAGATTGAGGAAAGATTGGAAACCACATAATTTATCTTCTAAAAATCCCACAGTTAATTCTTGTGAAAGCATACCAGTGATTAATAACACAAAAAAGATGAAAATGGTTAGAAATGCAATATTTGATAGATACAGTATTTTATTATCAAATTTTCTAGATGCAATTAGAAACACAATACTGGAAAAATAAAATATCCACAATCCTTTTATTGCCTCATTTTGAGTAGCAGCAGAACCAATTCTATCCAACTCTATCCATCCGAAAATTAAGGGGAGCAATCCAAAGTATGCGGCACCCGCACTCAAAATTGAGACTAGTATTGAATTCAGTATCAGTAAAATACGTTTGATAACTTTATTTTTACTCATCATACAAGACACGTACCAATGATTTCTATAATCATCTCTTCTCCATTAATTCCAGCAATTCCTCAGGTAAACTACCATGCTGAACCACACATTATCAAAAGGATCAACCCATATTGCATAAGGACCAGAGGATGCAGAACTTGTATCAAACTCAGTCATTATTTCGGTATTAGGATCAAACTTTGAGATTTTTCCAACATTATACTGAGTAAACCAAAGCATTCCGTTGCTGTCAATTGCATTCTTCTGGGACCACTTTCATTAGTTAATGGAGCATATTCTGTAACTTTTCCAGTTTGTGCATCAACTTTACCAATATGATGGCCTCTTAGTTCTGCAAACCATGCATTTCCTTGTTTATCAGTTATTATTCCATAAGGATTTGCAGAAGGAGTAATTGTTGGAAATTCTTCAATAACACCGGTTGTTTTATCCATCTTTCCAATCTGAGATGCACGTTGTTCTGTAAACTACAAAGTGTCATCATCAGCAAAGATTGGAGTGTGGGGACCAGAATCAAGAGTAGGTGTTGCAAACTCTTCAAAAGTCTCAGTAACTGGATCAAACTTTCCTATTTGCCCTGCCCCGACTTCAGTTAACCAAACATTACCTTGATCATCTACAACCAATCCATGAGGTCTTGATGACTTAGTTGGAACAATATACTCTGAAAACTGTTCTGTGTTAGGATCAAACTTCCCTATCTTGTTTGTTGCAATCTCAGTAAACCATACGATTCCATCATGTCCAACTACCACATCATGAGGGGATGAATTAAAAGTTGGAATAGTCCATTCTTTTATGATTAATTCTTCAGAATAAGATTCGGAGATAGATAAAGAGAGGAATAGGATTGTCGATAGCACAATAATTTTCCAATTCATAGAAGTCAATTGGTTTTGCAACTTATAATGTTTAATTTATCTTTGATAGGTTTCTAGTCAATACAAGAATTGCAATAACAATTCCTACAAAGACAAACTGGAATCCTTACTCTACAGTGAACACAACATACCATCCTTCAACATCTACAGATTGACAAATCAGACAAAACAATGATTTAATCATCTGCACTCATTTTAGTAGTATGGCTAGGATCATCTCTCACTGCCTCTCTAATTCGGTTTTGAAGTGATGCTATATGGGAATCTCTACAACCTTGAGAACAAAATTTGTTATTTTTATCTTCAAAGGATTTACCGCAATGCATACAAATTAGTTTCAATGTATTTTCTCCTTTCTAGATGACGACATGCTCCAAATTTTACTCCCGACGTAATGCCACAAGAGGTGATAAGGTAGAAGCTTTCCATGCAGGAAGTATTCCTGCAGAAATGCTAAGCATTACAGATAACATCCATACGTATAACGTATCAACAAAATGAAAAATTGGAACTATGTTAGATGTATTTCCAAATCCTGGTGGAGATAAAATAGAGCTTAGAGCATGTCCAGACATCATACCTACCAATATTCCAGCTGTTCCACCCAATAGACCAATTAACAATGCTTCCATTAAGAAAAGCCAAAGTATTGTGCTATTTTGTGCACCTATTGCTTTCATTGTACCAATCTCTTTGATTCGTTCAGTAACTGATGTGTACAATGTAGTGATAATACCTACAGCACCTACAACTAAAGCAATTACACCTATACTTTGAATAAACGCATTATTTCCTTCAGTGAATTGCTGTCTGAATTGTAATCTAGATTGAAGACTAGCAATTCCTATCGAAGTACCAAAAAGTTCTTTCAAATCATCTTCTGCTTGTGGAATTAATTCAGCAGATTGTAAAGAAACTAAGAGACTATCAAACTTGCCTGATTTTTTTAAAAATGTATTTCCAACATTTTCATTAATTATTACAGAACGATCCAAAGTACGATCACCTGATTCTTTTAAAATTCCTGAAACGACAAATGTTCTAGAATCTTCTTGCTGTTCACCCTCAGCATCTACAGATCTAAAAGTAAGTTTTAGTGATTGACCTAGAGTTACTATTGGAAAAGAAGCCCCATCTGGATATGCCACACTTTGACCAACAAGTATTGCAGAAGGATCATTGCGTTTTATCACTGAGCCTGCCTCCATTTCAAGACCAGGTACGCTAACATAAACATCATCAGGATTCATTGCCAATACGGATGTACGCAATACTCTTGCTTGAGAATTAAGATCAACAGTACCTGAATATCTCGGCACTACTTCAACTACCGATGACAATGAATTTATCTTATTTACAACTGCAGAATTAAAGACAATTGAAGGAGTTGTATCTACACTTCGAAATGAGCGTTGTCCAGGTGTTACTGTCAATACATTATCTGCAAGTTGGTTCAACTGATCCTCAATAAATTGAGTTTGTCCTGCACTAAGTCCATTAAGAACAATCATCAAGCTACTTCCAACTACAACCATCAATACTGTCAGTAATGTTCTGACCTTACGCTCATTTAATGCAGAAAAAGACAGTAAAAGAATTTCTTTGGGATCCAATTCTTTTAACTCTTTGAATCACCTAAAAGAAAATCTAAATCATCACTACCAGAATCAATTTGATTTTTCTTTTTTCTAATTTTAAAAACTATCCCTAGAATAATTGCTACAGCTGTTGCAATTCCCAATAAAATTTCCATTGGTATTGATGTTGAATTTGCACCTCCACGTTCATTTTGTGATTGTTGTTTAATTTGAGATACATTGACTATGTCGTCAAAAACAATTTCATGGGAATTTCTAAGATCATCAGCATATGTTACCTTAACTGAGAATGGATGTTTACCTTGAGAAAGTGATGATACAGGTAGCGGAATACTAAAGGGAATTGATGAATCATCTGTCAAATCTCCCATATACTGTGGAGAAATATCAGAAACATCAGAAACATCTGTAAGTGACAATAGTTCAATATTGGCAAATTTACCAGTAGTGCTTCCTTGGTTAAGCACATTTCCAACAAGATGTAATTTGCCACCAATACTACTGACTTGTACATCATAAAGTGTCAATTCTATGCTTCCAGCAACGAATACTCCAACATTTGCAGTATCCAAACTTGATTCTCCATCAGAGATGTAATCTAGATTCATATCAAATGAACTTGGATTGTTGATTAGACTAGTTGATGCAAAGACATCAGTGGTAAACTCAAAAGTTTCCCCCACAGGAAGAGAACTTATCATCCACTTTGACTTTCCCATTATTTTCATTTCCGTAGTTTCTCCTGACAAAGTAAGTAAAAGATCAGTGATTTCATCATCCCCATTATTTGTGACTTGGAACATAATATTTTCAACAATTCCTGCAGTAACTACTGGTTCATCATGTTGTGTATCTACTGAAACAATAATTGGAGATTCAGATGGTTTTGGGGAAACGACAAGTCCTGTGGTT
Source organism: uncultured Nitrosopumilaceae archaeon (assembly GCA_942490965.1). Classification (GTDB taxonomy): domain Archaea; phylum Thermoproteota; class Nitrososphaeria; order Nitrososphaerales; family Nitrosopumilaceae; genus Nitrosopumilus. The sequence goes on from CALNZF010000078.1 coordinate 8,208, forward strand.
AGTAATTCAGTTTGTTTGTATCCGTATGCATTGCCATATGTAATTTGAATGCTAATGTTTTGAACTGATGAACCAGATGTAGCTTCTGGAAATATAGTTGTTGAAATTCTAGCAGAACCATTTGCGGGAATAGTTCCGATGTTAAACGTATTAGCCCCAAGATTAACTAATTCGGTCTCAGATGACTCCAAGGTAACAGTAGAAGCTTGAACTATCTCTTGATGAACGATTACTATCATCTCCAATACTCAATATTGTTAAAATTGAACCCGTTGCAGGAGAACTTCCCATATTGGAAATAATAAAGTCAATAGAATTTGGAATCTTTGGAGTAAGAGGTTTATTCTCAGTACCTAGATCCAAAACAACTTTTCCAGGTAAAATAAATGGCACGTTAAGTAATGCAGATTTACAGCTTCTCACATGCTGACTAGTTGAATAATCCAAAATTGTAGAACCGAGATATGACCCAACTTTTGCATCATCAGTAATGTCAACATCAAAGTATAGAGTAAACACCTCACCTTCAATCAGTTTAGCAAAATAACTGGCCTGTGATACATCTCCAACACTCCTACTAAACTCAGAAGCAAAGTAAGATTTTGCCTCAGGAATTGCACTGGTTCCACCTGGTTCAAATCCTGCAGGAAGATTGAGGTATCCTGTAATAGCATACAAGTCAAGAGGTGAGCGATTTACAAACACAACTGCCAAAGTTGACGGACCTTCTCCTGGCCCCACTTCTAACTCTGATGGATTTAATGTATCAGTACTAGATTCACTTCTATCAGTCCAATAAGCATCCAAGTAAACAGGACCATTGTAATCAGAATCAACTCTTGTATTAGTAGATGATGAACAATCACTTTTAAGTTGAGCATGTGCAAAGTTTGGTGAAACAGAAATTACCAAGAGTAAAAATAAATAAATCGATAATAACTTTAAAAAAATATTAGTTGATTTAGTTGTAAACATCTTTTTCAATTTCTCCATCTTTCATGTATATTGATCGATCTGTTCTTTTTGCCAAATCAACATTATGTGTAATCATTATTACTGTTCTAGAATATTTTTTTGTTAATTCAGTTAAGAGTTGAAAAATTTCTTCTCCTGTAACAGTATCCAAGTTTCCAGTAGGTTCATCTGCAAGAATTATTGCAGGATTGTTAATCAATGCCCTGCCTATTGCAACTCTTTGTTGTTCTCCACCACTAAGATTATTGGGTTTGTGTTTTGCTTTTTTTAGAATGCCAAGTTTTTTTAGAATACTAAGAGAACGTTTAGTTCTAGTTACATTATCCATCCCAGAAATAATTCCTGGCATTTCAATATTTTTTTGAACAGATGATCTATTAATCAAATTAAATGATTGAAACACAAATCCAATCTTGTTATTTCTAATCTTTGCTAGTGTATTATCAGGTAACTTGAATATGTCTATCCCATCCATCAACACAGTACCTCGAGTTGGTTTGTCTAAAGCCCCGATCATGTTCAACAAAGTTGATTTTCCACTTCCTGATGGACCAACAATTGATACAAACTGGCTTTTTGGAATAGAAAAATTAACATTTTTCAGAGCTATAACTTTTCCTGCTGCAGTTTGGTAAACTTTGGAAACATTTTGAACATCAAGTATGTTATGGACTTGTTTAACTGTCTGAGATGTTGAACTCATATTTTCAACTCGCATTCCCTTCTTTTTTAGAAAATGATTTCTTTTCTAATACAAAAATCATAATTACAATTCCAACAAATATAATCTGAAATCCTTCAGTAAGAAGTCCATTATCACTTATTTTCCCACCCCTTCCAGTAATGAAATTATCAGGAATTCTCGTAATCACCCATATTGCAATAAACACTATTGTTCCTCCCAGTCCAATGCCATACCAAACATATCCCCATTTTCTAACCATTGGAATAACCCAGAACATCTGTACAGCCCCACCAACAACAAACAATATTTGCATATTCTGATTGTTTGAAGGAACTCCTAAAACAATATGGATTATTCCTGCTATTGCAGTAGTAGTAGCTGCAGCATAAAATAAAACATCAAGCTTGTGCATTTTAGAGCATCACACCATATGATTTATTGTTCATCATCAGAATCATCCTCAAATTTCTTATCAATCTCTTTTTGGTGTTCCATGAATTGCTTGTATCTCTTATCCCATTTTGAAATGACAAACCACTGTCTTAGTCCTATTCCCAACCATATAATAGAAATTACAAAAATTACAAGTTGATGAGGTCGTAGTAAAGGATTGGGTTTAATTCTTTTTGAGAATTTCTCCTTGATCAAATTGTATTCATCTTCAGTGATTTCATCATTGTCTAGTTTAGATTGCAAACGTGTGTCAAAGTCTTCCCTGAATCTGTCCTGATATGGGGAATCATATATGCTGGTAATTGCAATTAACGAAATTGGTGGAATAATTAGAGTTGTTATTATCATTATCATGAACATCTTTTTTGTTTTGCTTAATTGGAACATCAAGCCATCTAATATTTCAAAAATATTTTCATGCTTTTTATTATTAGACATTTTTTTCATCTCCTTCATCTCGTGGAAACAAGTTTTCATATTTTTGTAAAACATCCTCTAGAAGATTTTTTCCTTTTTCAGAAATAGCGTATTTGTAAACTGTTTTTTTACCTCTATGCTCTTCTTTTTTTTCAATCATTTGCTGTTCTACCATATTGTCCACAATTCCCTTGTGATTTACATTATTTAGTCCACAAACACTCATCAATCTACTCTGATTCATCTCACCATACTCGTAAAGTTTCAAGAGGATGTCCTTCCTGATGTAAATTCTATCTCTATATTCACGTGCCAGTTAAAATCGCCTCTAAAAATACATTCCATAATATATCATCATTTTTCCCATAATCGCTTATTTCGTGGTTTTGTCCTAAGTTTAGTGGTACAACAAATACAAGAAATCTCATCAGTGAAAAAATAGCAATCACATAAACCACATCTTTTTTGTCCTGATTTGTAACGTAAATTATTTGGCATGGAATACGCCTTTTTCTGCTCACAAAGACCCTTGCAAATTTGAACCACATGCATAAAAATCCCTTTTGGAACTTAAAGATCAGGTAACAATGATACGTATTACTTGATAACAATGGCTTTTATTCTAAAATCAATGAAACTATCAATGAATAGTAAAACAAAGTACATGATTCCTGCATTTGCAGCAGTCTTTGCACTGATGTTTGTAGCAGCAATACCAAACGCTATGGCAGAAGGAGAAGATTATGCAAAATGGGGTGGAGAAAAACACCACATGAAAGGACATGGACATAAGGCTATCCTAGTTGAAGGATTTACTGGATCAATTGCAGTTCCAGCAGAGATGACAAAAGAAACTCATGGTGAACTAAAAGACCAAGTAACAGTTTCTCTAAGTCAAGCAGTTTCTGTTGCTGAAAGTAACGGTGTTACTGATGCAATGAAAGCAAATATCGGAATTGTAAAAGACGGTGAGGACAACAAGTATGTTGTATGGACCATTTCAAGTATAGACAGAGATGTAGAATCTCAAACAAAGACTATGAATATCTTTGTTGTAGATGCAGGTGATAGTACAAACTTTGCCTCAATTTCTAAAACAATTGATCATTTAAAAATGAAGAGTGATAAAATTGATAGAAAAATTGAAAAATTCCAGCAAAAATTTGCAGAACCAACAGGTGATGTCGATGTTGACGCTGCAAGGGCTCAATTTCTAGATTTATTGCAACAGCTTAGAGATGCACATACAAATGGAGATTCTGATACTGCAAAGTCAATCAAAGAACAACTAAAAGAACTCAAACAGACTGTGTTTCTTAATATAAAAAGTCCACAGATCTAGAGTCTTTTTTTATTTTTCTTTTTCCAACCATCATAATCTGAAATACATTTACTGCAAAGATATGCAGAATCGGTTAGAAGATTAATACTATCTTGAAGACAGTCTTTTGATTTACAGCTCATACAAAATTTTTCTCTTATTACTTTCTTTTTTTCCACTTTCAGATTTTAACTCTGTTTTCATAATAATATGCCCTTTTAGTATTCATATAATCACATACTCTTGGTTTACAAACCAATAGTCGTTTTGTAAATATTGGTTCGTCAAAGGTAATTATTATTTTAGTTCAGGGCTCAAAAAGGCCCATCTACCATTTTGGGGAGAGAGTAGGAGGCAGATGTAGATAATTCTGTGTTCTAGTTTTCTTTTTTCCTTGACTTTCTTTCCCATACATGTACCGCAGTTGAAATTGCCAAAAATATCATTCCAAAAATACCTACATGAAGAAGATGAATTTCAGTCAGAATGCTAGATTTACAATTCACTAATGCTCCCATATCGTCTGTAGAAACAGCATCAATTATGCAAAAATCAGTAGACTGTGAATAAATGAATGAACCGTAAAGAGAAATTATTGTAAGAGACATCCCTACAATAAGAGCATAGAAACTGATCTCATTTTTGGAATATTCAGACATTCCCATAAAATTATGATTGTATACACTAAGATAAAGGGTTTAGAAGACATAGATTTGAAATAAATCCAAACAGGCCTGAATCTGAAGATTGGATTCCAAATCCAAAGATAACTCCAACTAGAGATGAATGAAAAAATTAACTCTTTCTTAATGTAATAACCCTGTATTGATAATTATAGAATGTATTGATGCAAAAATAAAAGCCAGTATACCTAAAACAATTATTGCAAACGGATAATCTTTCCATGATTTTGTAATTGGGATTGATCTTTTTTTGGAATTCTTTTTTTGTTTTGTATATGAAAAAACTGGCGGACATAGGCAACAAAAAATAAGAAATACTATAGATCACAGACATACTGTTAGAAAATGTAATTTGATCATTTATCGTTCCTTCATGTTGTACCGTTATCATTTCTAAAATTCCTATAAAAAACAAAGGGACTTCAGCTGCAATTGAGATCATAAAACCTGAAATGATGAATAAAGATAATCCATTATTACGACGGGATAATTGTTTTAGACCTTCCCAGAAAGGAGCATAAATATGAATTCCTGTAAAAGTAACTATCATCCAGAAAATTACTATATGAATAAAATTAGTCCATATGAATTCTCTAAAATCATAAATTTGTTCTATGTGATTTGCTTGTCCTGTAATGATGAGAATGAATCCCCATATTATGAAAAAATTTGTAAAATAATTTTTGGAAAAATCTTTTAAAAATTCTTTCAATTCTGTAAGTTTTTTTTTGATTCTTTGATTCGTGACCACACAACAATTGAGGATAACCCTGCAGTTATCAATGATAAAACTATGACAGATCTTACTCCATCAATTCTATTTGCTAAATCATATGGTGCAGGATGAATAATACCTTCTATTGGTTTACAGTCTGGCTTCAAATTATAATCACAATATTTGATATCAATATCTGCAGGAGTGACAAATCTTAAATTAATTGAATTTGATTTCCAAACCTCTTGGTCATTTGATTTGTATGTCAAGATTGGTATGTTTGGATATTCTTTTTGACGTGAATCATCATTATCATACCAAAAATTAATCTGCTCTTCTTCAAATTTTAATTCAATATTTTTTAATTCTGTAATATTTTCATAGGGTAAGTTTTCTATTTTTGCATTAATTGTAATTAGTTTACCAACTTGAATTTCGTCATCAGCAATCCAATTAAAAGTGATGAAAATAGGTTCTTTGTAAAGAGTTGAAACTCTAGTAACCGTCTCAACATCTAGCAGAGTTATTACTGGAATCAAGACTAAAATCACACCTGTGATAAAAATTCCAATTAATCCTATAATTAAAAAATAATCTGCATTTTTCATATCTTCTTATTCTAAGCTTCCCAATTTTATTGATTATTTAAAGAAACTATTGTGGAATTAAATCTTAAATGAATTATTATCACGAGGCTAAAAAGGCCTGAACCATTATTGGGGAAAATTTAAGATGCTATAACAATAACAAATATGAAAAACCCTGAAAAAATTATGGTAATGTTTCAACTGCAAGAAAAATCGACATAAAAATAGATTCAATAATTTTCTTGCTACTAGAAACCAATATTTTTTGTTGATCTAAATTATGCCCTCCATGATTTCTCAGATGATATGCAAGAAGCATAGTATGCATCTCTTTTCTAAAATCACCCATAGGTTGAGTCATATTTGCTAATAATAGTGGAATCGTTTCATCAGGCTTATTCTTGTTTAATTGTAGTTGTGATGATACAATATCCTGAAATTGGGATTTGTTGATCCATTGTTTTTTATCACAAACCCACCAACGAATTGATTCGTACAAAGTTTTACAATGAACATTATTTTGAAGAGAAGAATATTTCAAAATCTCATCAATACAAATCGTAAAATTAAAAATTATATCTAAAATCCTAATCATTGAAAATTCATTCTCTAGTAATTCTGAACCATGATTCTTTTCAAGATTGTCAATGACAAAAAAATTGTAAACAAAAAAATAAACTGTAGTCAACAAATCATCATTTGAAAGAAATTTTTGATCAAATGTATTAATTGTAAAATTTTGATTATATTTTATGTTATAGTTTTTGATAAATTGAGATAATCTTAATCTAGATTTTCGTACAATAAATTGATACATATGATTATTTGGTTTGTCTAACATGGTTGCTGTCCAATAAACAGGAGCTTCTTTAGGATAATTCAATTCAGGTAAGAATCTATCATCTTTGATTGCATTAGACATTGCAATAAATCCTCCATCAAAATCACCTACAAGAAGATATGTTTCAGCAAGGAAAAAGTAAGGTGTACCTTTATGAATTCTGAAATTATTATTTTCTTCCCAATTTTTTATAATTGACAATATCTTTTTCCAGAAACCTATAGCTACAATGTGTTTTCCAATAGCAAGTAATTCATCAATCCAATATGATGAAAAACTCTCAAATAGTCTACTAGCTAAATAAGCTGCTAAAACATGATCTTTTTCTTGGATTTTTTTTACTTCATCTAAATATTCACAGCAAATTTGTTCAATTCTAGGATCAAAAATCACCAATTGTTTTGAAGTTTCTAAAGGATGACCTAAGTTATGGTTAGTTAAAGGGAGAAGATCATGAATTAATTTACTTATTTCTTCTCCATTTAGTAGTACAATACGTGAAAGACGTTCAGTGGGAGAATTTTGAGGATTCCAATTAAAAATCAATTTTTCAGAACTCATCTATTTTTTTAATAATTCTTAAAAAATAGGTTTTTCTTTATTTTAATTTCAGTAAAAGGGGATGGAAAAAGTCCACTTTTTAGGCATAAAACAGGAATAAAGTGGACGATTCTTTCATCATTTTCCAGATCTAATTACCAAAATTCGTTTTCCATCATCATTTTTTGAATACATGAATGAACCTTCTCTAGAACATAACATATCGATGTATCTTCGAATTGCAACTGGGCTTCCATGATTTGTTTTATTTTGGCAATACATTGATGAAGAATCTATTGCATCTTTAACTTCAATATAACCATCAGTAGATATGATTTCATGAAGATATTTTTTGACTAGTTCAAAGTTTTTTTGGCTAACATCCATTTCAGGACTCGTTGTAGGTCCATCTGTTTCCATATTTTCTCTCTCACAGGATAAGTTCATTTGGTGATTAAGTCTTACTTTTTCCATTGCCATTATTTGCATATCACAGTCATTTTTCTTTTTAACATTACATGATTGATGTGCAAGTACTATGTTTTCTACTTCAGAGTGATTGGGGTTATTATCCAAGTGTTCATATACCCAGATATAACCTACCAAATCTTTTTTACAATAAAAACATTTGAATCCACCATCCCTATTAACTAATTGTGGAAGATAGATAGCTTTTCTTTTTGCTGTAAGGATCATATCAGATCTCCAAAAATTTTATCATATGTGAGAGAGAAAATTTCAAAATAATTCATGACATTAATTCTTCCGAGATAAGAAATCTTGTTTGTATTTTAGAATGACAGTCTTCACAAAGTTCAAGAGTGTAAGAACCTAGAACTCCACCATCAAAAGAAAGTCGGAATTTTTTAATTTTGTGTGAACACATCAATACAGATTCCATTATTTTTCTTCCTCGTATTTTGAAAGTAATGCCTGGATAATCTGCTCAAAACTCTGACCCTTGGTGCCTAGGCATGCAAGGGTATCTCGAAGAGATTTGCTGATTGCAATAGTGGTAAATTTTTTCATAATTATAATACATATAACTCACATAACTGAAGCATTTACTGTACTCATCCTATGCCTGCAAAAAAGAAGATTTTACCATCACCATGTCCTATTTGTGGAAGAAATAATGGTACCATACAGATAGCAATATTCCCAAAATCAATTCAGACTGTTGTTTTTAGAATTGGACATTACATACGAGAAGAATACAAACCAACTAAAGAAGAGAGAAAAAGTTTCAAAATAGATGTTCTAGACAGAGATAAGAGAAAAGAAAGTACCAGAGGTAAAGTATGGCACAGTTTTACAATAAAACCTCAAGGCAGTTCAACAGAAATGTCAAAGATTCAAGACATCATTGACGAATATGAAAGTAGAACTACTGCTAAAAATAAAAAATCTATTTCATTTTCACCAAATCCCGAATTTTATGAGATTATTAAGAATACAGGATGGTGTATGAAACCATATAGAAACTATCGTGGAAGAAGAAGAAAATACTCAGATTATCACTTTCCAAAAGAAGAATACCATAATTACCATACAGAAGAAAAACAAACTACCCCATAACTGCAAGTTTAGAAATATTTGTTTAAGATTTTTTATTAAATTTTTCTGATAATTCTTTCCAATGTTTTACTTTATCTAGATCCTCTTGAATAGTATCTAACTTATCTCTAAGCAAATCATTTTCTGATCTTTCTTGCTTTAGTTTTTCATTTTCCAAACGAATTCTTTCTTCATCAGAAATTGTTAGAAATGGGATTGCCTTTTGATATTCAGGGAATCGCTCAAAGTCTTCTTCATTATATCTCTCATAGTGTTTCTCCAAGCCCACCTTGTGACCCATCATGTCTTCTTTATCGAGATAGTCTACCTTGGCACGTCTAAGCATTGTGTTAAATTATTTTCTAAATCCATGGTCTAACTGCACTTCATGTCTTCTTACTCCAGGAGGTAATTGTGGTCTCAAACCAATGTCAGACACAATTTTGTCAATTCTCTTTCTAACTCCTTTCTGAGCAAGTCTTCGAATCATTGGAGTTGCAACTGTTTTGATTAAAGGATCATCTGGATTTGGATATACACAAATATCTTTTTTCCAGCTTTCACGATAAATCTCAAGGGCTTTGCAAGCTTCTGGAGTGATAAATGTAAAATAACTTTCAGGATCTCCTCTGTAAATTAACAATGAAGCACCTTTGTATGTACCATCTTCATTTTTGAAAAAGATTACATCTTTCCATGTAAAATAATCCCAAGACTCTAAACGAAATCCACCTGATGAGAATAACAACATTATTACTTTATCTGTAATGTCATTTGCAACCTCTAACATCTTTTGGATTTCCTCTTTGGTGTATGCTCTGTCCTTTGATTTTGCTTCTCGTCTAGGCAATAATTTGTGTAATGACTTCCAGTGAATAGGTACACGATTAGCATCAAGTAGAACCTTGATTGGTTTGATATGATTAGGAATAGTTTGGGAAGCAATCTCACCTGAAATTACTCTCTTCTTGTCTTCTTTGATGAATGCAGCAATTATATCTGAAGCTAAATCCATATCCTTTCTTGCTAATTCAACAAAGAATTTAGCTAGTGTTAGTGCTTCTTTATCACTAGGAGTTTTGCCAAATGAATCAGTATAGATTTGATTTGGAATTAGTTTGAGAAATGAATGAAGGTGAGTCTTGTATCTCCGTAGAGTTTCAGGACTTCGAATTGAATCTAAGAATAGTTGGTAAGGTTCAGATCGTGAATTTATCTTGTCAAGTGATATTTCCATACTTTAGGCACGAGTGCGTCCTATTTGAGTCCCAATATGGGGTATGGGCCCACGGGGATTTGAACCCCGGATCTTCGCCGTGTAAGGGCGACGTCATAACCGACCTGGACTATGAGCCCAGAAACCTACCTTTGTAAAAACCATTTAAACTTTGAGACAAGAGAAAATCTAGAAATTTGATAAAAAATCAAGAAAATCATGAAGGATTATAGTTTTTTTTCCAGTCCAATTGGATTGGGTCATGTAACACGAGATATTGCAATTGTAAATAATTTTGAAAATGTTTCAACAAATTTCATCACTGGTAGTGGCGCTGCAAAAATTCTAAAAAAACTAGATTATAAAGTACAAGATGTATACAATCCACCATCTTTCATTATTGAAAATGGAACTTTAAAGAATCCAGCAAAGTGGTTATGGAATTATTATCAATATTACAGAGATTGTAAAAATATTTCACAAAAAATCATTGAAAAAAACAAACCAGATTTAGTAATCAGTGATGAGGATTTTGCATCATTAGCTGTTGCACAGGAGATGAAAATGCCAACAATTTTAATTACTGATGTGTTGGAAACTCATTTCACTAAAGGAATAGCATCTTTTGTTGAAAAAAAGATGAATAAATCAATGCAAGGTATTATTGAAAAATGCGACATTGTGATTATTCCTGAAAATGGTGATAGCCAAGACAATATCAAAAGAGTCGGTCCCATAGTAAGACAAACAGATCTAACAAGGAATGAATTAAGAAAGAAATTTTCTTTTGAAAAAAATACCATAGTCGTATCCATTGGTGGTACTGATGCAGGATTATTTCTAATTGAGAAAGTATTGGGCATTATTTCAAAAATTGATCAAGACATTGAAATTATTTTAGTAACAGGTCCAGCAGTAAACAGAAAATTTGAAAATGTGAAAAATTTGGGATTTGTGGATAACTTACATGAATTAATTTTTGCAGCAGATTTGATTATTTCGTTGGCTGGAAAATCAACAATAGATGAGGCTAATGCTTATGGAACACCTGGAATTTTTATACCAATCAAAGGACATTTTGAGCAAGAGGATAATGCAAAAGAGCAAGGATTTGTATTTGAAGACATTAACAGATTAAAAGAATTAATTCTGGAAAAACTTGAAACAAAAAGAAATCCAAGTAATAGAGAAGGTGCTAAAGTGGCATCAAAGATTATTCAAAAATTGATGAATTAGCAATCAAATGCTTAATAGAAGGCAAATTGGATTTGATAAAATACTATGACTAATCTAATAGTTGCCAAATTTGGTGGTAGTGCAATCGGCCCAAATGGTGAAACCATTCCAAAAATTATTCAACGAATAAGTAATTTGAAAGCAAATTCCAAAGTTATTGCAGTTTTTTCAGCACCGCTAACAATTCATAATGAAAAAAAGCGCTCATTGACGGATATAATTTTAGAGCAGGGCAAAAATGCCGAAAACGGAATAGCACCGTCATTAGATATTGTAAAGTCAACTTATCAAAAAATTCTTGAAATGGTTGATGATAAAAATAAGGAAAATTGTAAAAAAACTATTGATTTTCATCTAGAAAAAGCACAAAAAGCACTGGATGAGGCATTGAAAGATAAAGAATTTGCAAATGAGGCAAGATCCCAAGCACTGGCATTTTCAGGTGAAATTTTGATGTCACATGTAATGAACCACATTCTAAGAAGTAACAACATCATATCCGAAGCAGTTGAATTTGAGAATTGGCCAATTATTACTGATAACAATATTGAATTTACAAATTTTCTCATAGGAGAATCTAGAGAAAAAATAGGCAAGACTGCAGAGTTGCTAGAAAAAAATGAAGTAGTGACAATTGGCGGGTTTATTGGAAAAACGGTAGATGGTATTACTACCACATATGAGCGTGGAGGCTCAGATAGAACTGCAGCTGATCTAGGAATATTATTTCATAAGAAATATGAAACTAGCATAGACTTTGAAAAAGATAGTGCGGTGGTTTCAGCAGATCCAAAAATAGTAGACTCTGAATTAAGAGAGATTATTCAATTGTCATACAATGAGGCAAGACTTGCAGGAATGTTTGGTATGAAGATTTTAGATCCTATTGCAATAAAAGAAATTGTAGAAAATGGTGTAGACATGCCAATCACAATTACCAATATGAAGAATCCAGAAAAAATTACTACGATAAAAAGAAGTTTGGAGGAGCAAAAAGGACATCCGATAAAAATAGTAACAGGAAAAGAAAATTGTGCTATTTTTAGAATTGAAACTAGTTGTATTCAAAAATTATTAACATCATTAGAAAAAGACAAACATTACAGTGAATTTGTCATCCTATCACCATTTACAAAAGACGGTCTTGAATTTTCTAGAATATTATTTTTAGATGGAGAATATGTTAAAAGAAATGAAAAATATCTCTTAGGATTTGATTCACTTGCCACAATTACATACAACCGAGGAGTCATTACACTAATTGGAGATGAGATGTGGAGAGTTCAGCAAGTAGTTTCTAGAACCAGTGCAAAGATTGGTGAATCAGGATTAAACATATTGAACATAGATGCACAAGAAGAGACTTCAAGAATAATTATTGTTATAGAAGATTCAGATAACAACATTACAAAAGCTATTAAAACAATTCACCAAGAAATTTCAAAGATCAATTTTATTTAATTAAAGAGTGGAGTTACGGGATTTCTCCTGTAAACGCACTCATGGGTTTATTCTTGGACCTTTATCTAGAGTTAGTCCGGCGTTACCCAAAACACGCGATACTATATGTTACAATTTCTAGTATTTAGACCTGATCTATATAGATCTGTTCACATACGCTCAGCTGCGTACCACAAAATAATCCCAATACCTAACAAAGCATACCATTTGAAGTTCTTCTTATTCATGAAAATATTGACTGAGCCCAAATTCTCATCTTTGTAAGTGCTTAGACGAATTTTTCTCATTTCAAAAGCCTGACCAACCAAGCCTATGACCAGACAAACAATTCCTGCAAAACCAAGAATCCATTCCATACTACAAGTTATGATTAATCAGATATGTAGTTTCAGTTGTCAAAATCAACAAAAAAAGATAATTCTTTAAATTAGCATTGATTTTTTGCTCTCCTATGAAAGAAGTTGGTAAAATATGGATGAATGGGAAATTAGTACCATTCAAAGATGCCAAAGTTCATGTTTTAACTCACGCATTACACTATTCGACATCAATTTTTGAAGGAATTAGATGCTACGATACCCCAAATGGATCTGCAATTTTCAGATTGCCAGAACATGTTGATAGATTATTCAAATCTGCAAAATTATATTCAATGAAAATGCAGTTCTCAAAAAAAGTAATTTCAGATGCAATTATTAAAACAGTAAAAGCAGGCGGTCTCAAAGAATCTTACATCAGACCATTAGCATATTATGGATATGGAACAATGGGGTTAACCCCTATTACTAACAAAGTAGATGTTTCAATTTCTTGCTGGGAATGGAAGATGGGTGAATCAAAAGCAGGAAAATTTTCTGGAGCAAAATGTAAAGTATCTAGTTGGATTAAAATTGATTCAAGATCTCAACCAATGCAAGCAAAAGCTGCATCAAACTATGCAAATGCAGCTCTTGCAAGAATGGAAGCATTAGAAAATGGATATGATGAAGCAATCATGTTAAATTCTCAGGGCAAAGTTGCAGAAGGTAGTGCTGAAAATATTTTCATAGTTAAAGACGACATTATTCAAACTCCTCCACTTTCAGCAGGAGGATTAGAGGGAATTACTAGAGATAGTATTATTCAAATCATTGAAGAGAATGGTGGTTTTGTAATTGAACGTGATCTAGAACGAGACGATCTCTATAATGCAGATGAAATTTTCATGACAGGTACTGCAGCTGAAGTAAAGTCTGTAACTCAGATCGACAAAGTGAAAATTGGAAATGGAAATATGGGCAATGTTACTAAAACAGTACAAAAATCATTTACAGATGTAGTCATGGGCAAAGATGAGAGATTCTTGCCTTGGTTGACGTTTATCTAGATTCATGAAGTTTTTTTACCAGCAATAAGGATTAGAAATTATGGATTCATGCTCTCCTGGAGAAACTCAGGAAATTTGCTGGTTTTGTAGGAAAGGCAGACATGGTGATTGTATGAAAGAAATTCCTACGCAGGGAAAATCAGACGGCCCGCATGATTGCACATTTGATACAAAGCTTATTCCTTGTAAATGCCAGCACTGAACAATTAGTATCAAATACAGCTTTATTTGAAAAAATTTATGAGTTACAATGAGGAATTTTGGAACAAATATTCTGATGAGAATGAAGCAAGGTATAATGCAGAATTTGCAAAATTTGTTAGAGATTTAGCTACATCATTACGTTGTACAAGTGTTGTAGAAATTGGTTGTGGAACTGGAATTGATTTGAGACTGTTTCCAGATACAATACAATTTGGAGGAATTGATCTAAATGATCATGCATTAGATATTGCAAAGGAAAAATTACCTATTGGAAATTTCAAAAATGGCACCATAACTGATCTGCCTTTTGAGGATTCATCAATAGATTTTGTGTTTACTCATGGATTAATGAATTATCTAGATGATAAGACATTAGAAAAGGGAGTTGCAGAAATGTTCAGAGTTTCTAGAAAATGGATAATGAATTGTGAAAAATTTGAAGAAATAGAAAAACAGATCGATGAAAACCAAAAATCACGGAACATGCAAAATAGATGGTTAGATTACAAAGTAAAATTTGTCAGTAATGTGGATATGCATGAGGATATAGAGCCAGATAAACCAAGATTTACACTATTAAAAAAACTATAATTTTATTTTGATTGTAGTTTGACTTGTTGGACAGAAAGGATTTTGGGTAGAATTATTGTAAAAGTAGTAGGATTATTGGTTACATTAATTTCTCCTTGATGTTGTTCTATAATATTTTTGCAGCTTGCTAAACCAAGACCAGTTCCCTTTTGTTTAGTTGTAAATAATGGCTCAAATATTTTATTCATATTTGTTTCAGGAATACCTTCTCCTGAATCAATGAATTGTAATATTGCCAAGTTATCTTTGGAAGATATTTTAATTTCAATTTTCCCACCATCAGGCATTGCTTGAATTGAATTAACTATTAGGTTGATAAATACCGCATCTAGTTTAATTACATCACAGTCAATGTTTAAATCATTTTTGGAGACTACGACATTTACATCGTTTGGGATGTTTACTTTATCCAAAGAGTTTTGAACAAGTTCTTTTAGTGAAACATTAGTCAAATTTAGAGGAGAATTTCTAACATAGCCTAAAACATCATCTACTTGATGAGAAATTCTATCAATACTTTTTTCAATCAAATCAATACGCTTTGTAACAGTTTCATCAGATAATTTTGAGTCAGCTGGAGATTGTTTTAGTAAATCAATAGACATTTTCATTACAGACAATGGATTTCTCAAGTCATGTGCAAGACGGCCAGATAATTCACCTATTGCAGATAATCGTTCAGATTTTAAAATTTCACCAGTTTTCTCTTCTACAAGATTTTCAAGGTTATCTCTTTGAGCAATTAATTCAGTGGTTCTCATTTTAACTAGACGTGAAAGATTTTTGTTGATGGTGATTACTATTACTGCAAAAACTGCCATCATTGCTACAACTCCAAGCATTAGACTTTGAGTAGAAAGAGATTCATCGGACTCTACAAATATTGCATTAACTAATGAAATCAAAATTACCATACAGACAATTGCCAAGGTTAATGGAATTCCAAATCTACTAATCGTATCAAATTGTATATTTTCTGAAAAGAACATTGCTATATTTTCAGAAGATGGAAGATTAGCAACTTTCAATCTAATATGAAATGCAAAAATTAACAAGACAAAACTATAGACATACAGTAGATCAACAGGATGCCCATCATAGTAGGAACCATCTAATTCTGCAAACAAGAAGAATGTGTCTGAAATATTGTAAATAATAAATCCAAATAATACTAACATCCAAGAAAAATTTGCAGATCTTTTTGTAAGATATAATATTCCAACTATAGCTGGAACAACTTGAATTGATGCCATGATAGGGTATGCAAGAGCAATTGATGTAGCAAATGCTTCTTCGCCTTCCATGTCATCATATGCTGCTAATACAGATGGCACCAAAAATGAAAATGATAAGCCAATTGCAAACATCCAGACTTTTTTATTAGTTGATTTGAGTATAGGGCGTAATGAAATAAACAAAAATGCAATCATGAATGGATATGCACCTACATAGAAAATATCAGCTTCAGATGGGAATGGATCACCTTCCCAAATATGATCATACATTTGCCATATTTGCTCAGCTATAAACCAAAATGCCGCACCAATGGTAAAAACAAAAAATCCTTTAGCTTGGAAATGTTTTTGTTTGTGTAATTTTATTGTAAGAATTGCAGAATATACTGTTAAAATACCAGGAACTATTGCATATGTGGGAATTGAAATCCACATAAATTGTTCATCATCTAGAATAGGTCTTAGTTGATAAATAATTGTAAATCCAAGTAAAGTGCCAACTAATAAAATTAGAGATCGTTTATTATCATTTAATTGCTTGTTGATTAGGTTTTGTTCATTCAATTTTTTATCCTCTTAACTTCACATTTTTTATAAAAAATTAGAGAATATACGTTATCAGGTAATTTTTTTTGCATTCTCCCTTGAAAACCATTGACTAGAGTGGTAGTTAATGTGCTATATGTCACAATTAGAACTTACGTAGTATTTAATAAGAAAGTATGAGCATAGTATTTTGGGCATGGGTAGGAAAGTACTAGTTGTAGAGGATGATTTAGATTTAATTGGAATCTACAAAGAAATTTTAGAAATACATGAATTTGATGTAGATACAGCTGTAAATGGTGAAGAAGGAGTAAAAAAATTCATAGAAAAAAAGCCTTCACTAGTAATTATGGATGGGGATATGCCAGTAATGGATGGGTATCAAGCATTCAAACAGATCAAAGAAATAGATACAAACGCAAATGTTGTTATCGTTACTGGATTTTCAGAATTTGAACCAAAAAGTCAAGAAGCAATCAAAGAAGGGTTGATCAAAGTAATTTCAAAACCACTTGGTGTTGATGAGTTATTAGAGTTGGCAAGAAAATATACAGAAATTAAAGTAGAAAAATAATTTTATTTACCAGAGTTTTTAATTTTTAAAATTAAAGCGGGTCTAAAGGGATTCGGACCCTTGACAACCGGATTAAGAGTCCGGTGCGCTACCTGGCTGCGCCATAGACCCACCGAAATTGATAAGCCTAGAGTTGTTATTAATCTTAAGATTTTAAAATAAATGAAAATTTAGTTTTGTGCTTTAGCTTCAATTTCATTGTATTTTTCAATGATTGCAGTAAGTGCAGTTGAAACTGGAACATCATTCATCTTTTTCTTTTCGGCTAAAAGTTTCTGGTATGCATCCAATGTAATGTATACTGGAATTGAACCGTTTCCTTCTAGTAATCCTCTAACGTTGTATAGAGCAGTTTCCATTCCTCTCTCAGCAGATTTTGCAAACTTTGCTTTATCCAAAATTGCTCCTAAAGGACCAAATGGCATGTCATAATCTACTGACATGGTTACTCTTGTAAGATTATTACCTAATGCCTTGAATTCATTGGTAATTTGCCAGCTCTTGAAAGGACCTTCAATTTGCTTGGCAGTGATTTTTTCATTTCTGATGAATTCAGTTGTTTCACAATCCCACTCTAAACGTTTACCGCTAAAGTCACCGATAATTCTAAAAGTTGTTCCAACACCCATTCCTTCTTTGATATCCATAGGAATTACGGTCATACCTACTGTGTCATTTTTGATTTGATCAGAAACATGTTCTGGTCTTGCAAAGTAGGTAAAAACATTCTCTACAGGCGTTTTAATATCGATTGATTTTGTTACGAGGGTCAACGATTGAGTTTCTTGCCAATAAGGATTTAAAGGTTTTGAAGATTTTCCTTCCAGAATTGATTTACAATATATTCGTCTAATTTACACGGTATTTTAAATGGGTAAAAAGCGATCAGTTTTCTTAATCTTCGTTTTGATTTTTTCAGCATATTCAGGATTCGGTTCTGCATACGCTCATTCTATGTTTAATTCCGCTGAGCAGTCATATGGCGGATATAGAGTCCAAGTAGCCACAGCACCAGAATTTCCACAGATTGATGAACCATCGCAATTTCTCATCAAGGTGACAAAGGGATTTGATTATGATGAAGTTGACAATTTTACAATGGGGATCAGAGTTGATTACAATGGCAAACAAGTAGATGCAATTCCTCCAACATCAATTACAGGAACACATTGGGATTTTGATTATGTTTGGAAAAACATAGGAAATCATATTGTTAAAATTGATTTGTATGACATGGAAGGAACAGATGGAGTTTTAACTTATACATTTAACATGGGAACACAAAGTCCATTTGGAATCGTGTTCATTGGTGCCATCACTACTGGAGCGTTAGTGTTCATAGGTATGATGTTATACATTTACTTGCCAAGAGTTTTTAAAAAATCTAAGCAGCAATAGTCTTTGGAGATTTTGCAATTCTAAATGCAAATAACACAGTTAGTAATACCATAGCAAATAGCCAGATTCCTATTCCTAAGTGAATTGCAACTAGCACGGCATGAAGTTTTGTATCAATTACCAAAGCACCCAAGGTAATTTGAGTAATTACCAATCCTGTTGCAAGTGAGCTTGTAATTTTGATTTTCAAGTCAGAATTCTTGTTAATCAGACTTGCAACCATAGTTGAAACTACGAGCACTCCAGTGGTTGCAGCAGTAGTTCTATGAATCCATTCAATAAGATATTCTTCTGAAGGCATTACCCCATTAGGACACAAAGGCCACTCAGGACAAGTCAATCCAAGTCCTGCAGCTGAAATGTATCCACCGATAAACATCAGCGAGTACAAAACAATCAGAGTTGCTAAAGCAAGATATTGTATTGCCAATATTTTCTATTCTAGTTTACTGTTATTATACCTGTCATCCAAGGATGTACCATACAAAAGTAAGGGTATTCGCCTGCATCATCTAATGTTACTGAGAATGTACCACCTGCCATAAACAAACTACTATCAAAGATTCCATCAGGACCAGCTGAAGGTGTTCCGCTTGTAACTGTATGAGCTGCTGAATCATCATTTGACCAAGTAATTTCTTCACCTGCTGAAACTGTTACATGGTAAGGAAGATAGCATTCATTTGTTTCATCACATCCAGGTACGCCAGATCCTTCTGGAATTGAAATTACACCATTGAATTCAACTGGTTCAGGTGCTGTCTCAACAACTGGTTCAGGTGCTGTCTCAACAACTGGTTCAGGTGCTGTCTCAACAACTGGTTCAGGTGCTGTCTCAACAACTGGTTCAGGTGCTGCAGCATCACCTACGATAATTTTACCGACCATTCCTTGATCTCTGTGACCTGGAACTGTACAAATGTAATAATATACTCCTTCCTCACCTGCAATAAATTTAGACTCTCCACCCTCACCTGGTTTTAATGGATTAGAGGCTGCTGCAATTTCACTTCCAGGAATGATTCCTCCAAATCCTTCATCAGCTGCTGTAACACCAAATGAATGAAATGATTTACCATTGTTAACTACAGAGAAATTAATTTCATCACCAACATCCATAGTAATTGTTGGATTATGATCTGGTTCACCAGGTAATGCGTTAAATGCTAAAGTTCTAAAATCAGGAGATTCTATAAATGAAAGGTCAACTGGAATGTGAACTCCGGTAAAAGCTGCCTGTACATCATGTTCAATGGTTTCACTCATCATCCCTACAACTGGTGCTGGTTGTGATATCCAATAGTCCCACATTCCAAAGAATATTGCTCCACCAACAATGCAAATACCCAACATGATTATCATCATTTTTCCAGTTCTAGCTGAGGTTGTTCTGTAAACTTGGGAATTATCGTGACTCATTTCATATATCTCCTAATGTGATGGGTTCTTTGCCTCAAATGGATAATAGTATTTCCCACCGACACCAAATGGGTCTTCGGTATTTGCAAGCTGTCCCTTTCCGGAACTGTAAATGATATTTGCTAAGAAGATTGCCATACTGACACCAATAATCATTGCACCCACTGTTGCAATTTGGTTCATAGCAATCCATTCTGGGATTGGCGGATAATCGAAAATTCTTCTTGGCATTCCATACAAGCCAAGTACGTGTTGTGTAAAGAACACTAGAACAGTTCCTACAAAGGACATTACAAAGTGAACCTTACCCATAGTCTCATTGTACATTCTTCCTGTTACATATGGGAACATGTAGTAGAGGAAACCAATTGAACCAAATGCAATCGTACCCATGACAAAGAGATGGAAGTGTCCTACTACCCAGTATGTATCGTGTGTTGTAAAGTCTAATGGCATGGCAGCGTTTGCGACACCGCCTGCACCTGCAGAGAAGAATAATGCAATACCACCAACTGCCCACATCATTGGGGTTGAGAATTTGATTCTAGCATTCCACATTGTTGCAACAAAGTTGAACACGTGCATGGCAGATGCTGGAACTGCTGCAAGAGTTCCTACCATGAATACAGTTTTTTCAGTAAATGACATTCCGGTTGCATACATGTGGTGTGCCCATGATGAGAAACCTACAATAGATAACAAAACAAATGCAAAGATACCAGAGTTATAACTGTAAATTGGTTTTCTTGAAAATCTTGGAATAATTTCATACATCATACCAATTGCTGGAATTACCAACACGTACACTTCAGGATGGAATGTAAACCAGAACAAGTGTGCATATGCGATTGGATCTCCACCCATTGCAGGATTGAAAAATCCACTTACACCAAGTCTGTCAGTTAACAGCATCAAAAGTGCTGCTGCAAAGGTTGGAATTGCAACAAGAATGATTAATGATGAAGATAAGAAAGACCAGGCCAATAATGGGACTTGTCCAATTGACATGTCAGGATGTTTACATTTGAGAATTGTAACGATAAAGTTGATTGCACCCAATACTGATGAAATGCCTAAAATCTTTAATCCAAATATCCACATGTCTGCTGCAGGACCAGGGGCACTGATGATAGAGTATGGTGGTGTTGCATACCAAGTGAAATCAGCAAAGCCTAACCAAATAAGTGCTCCAGCAGGCGGAATCATCCAAAATGCGATTGCGTTAAGTTTTGGATATGCCATGTCTTTGTATCTTACCATGATTGGAACAAAGTAGTTACCAACTGCAGATGCAAATGGAATGATAAACAAGAAGATCAGTGTTGTACCGTGAACTGTAAAAATTCTGTTAAAGGTCATTGCATCACCAATTATTTGTGCTCCTGGCAAGAACAATTCTGCTCTAATTGCAAGAGCTAGTGTTCCACCCAAGAACAAGAATGCTAGTGATGTAATCAGGTATAGTAAACCAACATCAGTGTGATGTGTGGAGAACATGATTTGCCAAATTGGACGTGGCTTTTGTAATTCTAGAACCATTGGATAATCTCCTCGGAATTAATCATTGAAAGTTGTGATAAAAGCGTTGTCAAGCCTTTGGTTCCTCCACAATCAATGTTCCACGCATGTTATAGTGAATCAAACCACAATACTCTCTGCATTGAATATCATGAGTTCCTACATCAGTTGGAGCAAACCATACAGTGTTTACTCTGCCAGGAATTGCATCCATTAAAACAACATAATCGTGAATGTTAAAAGAATGATTAACGTCTTTTGATACTATTTCAAATTTGTAAGCTTTGCCAACTTCAACATGTAGTTCTCCAATTTCTTTAGTACCATCTTCATGTTCAAAACTCCAGAACCATTGTTGTCCAGTTACTTTGATAACTTCTGCATCTGCAGGAATATGATCTACAAGTCTTTCAGCTTCCCAAGCTTCTGCACCTACCCAAACCATGAGAGCTACTATAACGCCAACATAAATCCATTCAGGCCAGTTAGAGTGTCCAGCCATTATTACCAGTCCGTGCCCTCATATGGAGTTGGTTTTGCTTTTGGATGAGATTCTCGGAATCTCCAACATTGCCAAATAATTGTTCCAGATACTACTGCACCAACAGTAAATCCTACTGTCATTAATCTATAAAATAAATTCCAAATAACCACTCTACGATCAAGATATTCTCCTGGCTCATCACCTGCAGCAAATGCTAAATCTACAGCTGGAATTATCATCAAGACTGCCAATACTAAGAATAACCCGACGAATTTCTTCATAGTGATTGAATGACGTGAACTATAATTTCTATTTAAGGGTTTTCAAGATTATTAACTACCAACCCTGATCGAATCTAGACGGATGCATTACATTAAGTCCTGAAAGAGAGAATTTTTGTTCTTTTTCTCTAAAGATGTTAAGTGAAGCATTTGCGATGATTAATTCAAAGAGATTGGTAGGAGATAGATCCACTATTGTAGACAACATTGCCTTGATTGGATCCATGTGAGTTACAAGAACTACATTTTCATCAGGATGCTTTTCAATAACATGGCTTACAATTCCCAAAACTCGTTTTTTGACTTGATCAAAAGTTTCTACTCCATTATGAGCAATTTCTAATTCACCATTATAGAATTTCATAAAGACATTACCGTGACTGGTAAAAATTTCATCATATGGCATTCCAGTAAATTTTCCCATATCAAGTTCAATTAATCTCTCATCAATGGTAACATCAATTGAATTGTGTTTGCCAACAATTTCTGCAGTATGTTTTGCTCTTTGTATTGGACTGGAATAAATTGCTGATACATTCATGTGTTCAAGTAATTCAGCAGTATGTTCTGCTTGTTTAATTCCAATTTCAGTTAATGGGACTCCTTCTGTTCGTCCAGCTAGAATTCTTTCAGTGTTATTTTTTGCCTGTCCGTGTCTAAGGAAGATAATCTGTCCCAATTTGATCGATTTTCAAATAGAGATAATAATAACATTGTCTGGTATATATCATGAAAATCGGAATTATTGGCGGTACTGGCGGAATGGGCAAAGGTTTTGCTCTAAGATGGTCCCAAAACAATGATGTAATAATTGGTTCCAGAGATGCTGCAAGAGCATCTGAATCAGCTGTAGAATATACAAATCTTGCAAAAGAAGCATTTGGAGAAATCAAAGGAACAATTACCGGAAACGACAATGTTTCAGTTGCAAAAGAAAGCGATGTTTTGATTTTATCAATTCCATATGAGAATATTGATTCTGTATGTTCTGGGATATTATCACAAGTCAAAGACAGTTGTGTTGTTGTGTCTCCAATTGTTCCAATGACAAAAACAGATGTAGGATTTGAGTGCATTTCAATTAAAGAGAACAAACCATTTTCATACAAACTTGTTTCTGAACACATGAAAGATAAATCAAAACTTGTTTCAGCATTTCATGTAATTTCTGAAAAGAAACTAGTCAATCCCACACTGGAATTAGATTACGACATCTTTGTTTGTGGAGATGATGATTATTCAGTGCAAGTAGTAAATGGATTGGTTGACGAAATCAAAGGATTAAGAGCAATTTACTTGGGACCAATTGAATTGTCATATCTTGCAGAAATGTCTACTCCATTGTTGCTAAATGCAATGATCAGAAACAAGATAAAGAATCCAGGCATCAAAATCATCTAATCTCATTTTCGTTTAACATGAGTCACGAGTATTATAGACGAGGCAGAAACTGGTTTAGTGCGATTGGTGTGCTTTTTTGTGTAATGGGAGGAATAGTTCTCATTCAGCAATTACTCATATGGGGAATAGACTTTGTTCAAGAGTTTTTATTTAATGCAGAATTTACAAACGAAAAAGTTTCAATGTCAATGATAGGCTTTGGGATTTTTATGATAGCATTAGGGTTTAGAAAACATGAAGAAAAGGGATGAATTTCTTACTCAGCAGAAGATATTACGATTAGCAACAATTGGCAAAAATGAAACTCCACATATTGCGCCTGTATGGTATAGGTATAGTGGAAAAAAATTCCACATCGGAACGAACACCAAAACACAAAAGGCAAAAAATGTAATGAAAAACAACCATGTTTCATGCTGTGTGGATATTGGAATCAATGCACCAGATATTTACGGCGTACTAGTGCAGGGAAATGCCAGTATTATTTTAGAAAAAACCAAAGTCAAAACAATTGCAAAGAAAATTCTTTTGCGATATTTTAAGACATTGGAGAACAAGTCTGCAAAAGAACTACTAGATGATACTGACTGTATTATTGAGATAATTCCTGAGAAATTTACAGTTTGGAATTACTAACAAACTCTTCAATTTTGTTCATTGCAGAATCCAACACTTGCAAACTTGGCAGATATACTAATCTAAAATGCCCACTACCATATTTCTCACCAAATCCAGAACCATGAACAGTCAGTACACCTTTTTGTTCCAATAGTTTTGTTACAAATTCTTTATCAGTTTGATATCTATTGTCTTCAATTTTTGGAAATGCATAGAACGCACCTTTTGGATTTGGACATGACAATCCAGGCATTTCATTTAATCGTTTGACAACCAAGTCTCTGTGTTTTTTCATTTCTGAAACAAATTTACCAATGTAATCTTGCGGTCCTCGAAGTGATTCCAATGCCGCATATTGTACAGGAAGACTAGTTGCAATTCTGACTCTTGCCAATTTTGGCAGATGCTCACGTAACTCAGACAATTGAGGTGATTGATTAAATGCAATGTATCCAATTCTCCAGCCAGACATCAGATGGACTTTGGAGAATCCATTTAGAACAATCACAGGTGAATCTCCAGCTACTTTTCCAATTCCAACGAATTTATCATCAAAAACTATTTGATCATAAATCTCATCACAGATGATGTAGAGATTATGCTGATTTGCAATATCCACTAGTTCTTTGAGTGCTTTTTCATTGAATACGACACCAGTGGGATTGTTTGGACTAATCAAACAGATAGCGACAGTCTTTGGCGTGATTTTGGATTTTATATCATCAATGTCTGGCGTAGAATTATTCAAGTCTACTGCAAACTCTACAGGGACTCCTCCGTGCAATCTAACATAGGAAGCATATGGAGGATAGTATGGGCCTGGGAGTAATACCTCGTCACCTTCTTCGACTATTGAGGAGATAACCATGTCAAGGCCTTCAGAAACTCCATTTGTAATCAGAACATCATCAGCATTAATTGAGAGTCCTTTGGCATTTTCTTTTTTGGCAATTTCTTGTCTTAATTCCAAGAGACCTTCAGATGAAGAATAGAAATTATCACCTCTGTTAATTGCATCAATCAAAGCTTGTTTCACATTGTCAGGCGGTTGAAAGCCAAACTGGACAGGATCTCCAATGTTGAGATAGTCAACCTTCATTCCTGTTTGTTCTACTGCTCTAGCAGCTAGAACAATATCTCTAATTGCATATTCAACTCCAACTACTTTTTTTGATACCTTCAAAGTATCTAGACAGATATTTAGACCCGTTAAAATCTTACTTGTTTGGACTCGTTGCACAGTCTGGATAGTGCGAGCGGCTTCGAACCGCTAGGTCGAGGGATCGAAGCCCTCCGAGCCCTTTAGATTATCTTGTGAACTACCACCCAACAAGTTGGGTGGCCTTTTCTTGCTTCATTGAATGCATTGCACTCTCCACAAGCGTTACTTTCCGCAGTTCCTGCGGTAGTTTGTTTAATCCCCTGTTTAGGATGTTAAGTGATGCGTTATGATCTCTATCCAAGACCAAATCACACTTGTCGCATCTGTGAATTCTAATGGCTAAACTTTTGGATACCTTGTTTCCACATCTTGAGCAATTAATCGTAGTGTTTTTAGGATCAACTTTGACTAGCATTTTGCATTTGTATTCTAACTTTTGGACAAACGTACCCCAACTTGCATCTACAATAGATTGAGCCAATCTGTGATTTTTCACCATGTTTGTTATCTGTAGTTTTTCTACAAATACAACATCATTGTTTTTTGCATACTGTGTAGACAGTTTGTGCTGAAAGTCATTTCTTTTATTTACTATCTTTTCATGAATCTTTTGCATTTTAAGAATTGATTTTAGTCTGTTGTTTGATCCTTTCTTTCTTCGGGATACCTTTCTCTGCATTCTCTTTAGAGGTTTTAACATCTTTTTGAGGTTCTGAGGGTTTGATGTCTTGTTGCCATCTGAGTCATATGCAAATGACTTGATCCCGACATCAATGCCGACTGATTTTGAGAATAAGATTTTCGGGATTCTGGTTAAAGGTTCTTCAATGTCTATTGTAACACATGCAAACCATTTTCCTGATGGTGCCTTTGTAATTATTACCTGTTTGATTGTTGAGTTTTGTGAGATGTTTCTGTGCTGTCTAATTTCTATACATCCAATCTTTGAAAGATGTAAAAAATTAGCGTTACCTTTTCTTTCCAACCTAAACCCTGTCTGAGAATATGTGAAGGTTCTGTAATCACGATATCTGCAAAATCTCAGAGATCCTGTCTTGTGCCCTTTTTTGGATTTCTCAATTAGTGCCTTTTGAGCTCCGTCAATTTGTGCAGATACTGACTGTAGCATTTTAGAGTGATATTGGTATAGCCAGTCCTCTGCATGTTTGATTTCAGTAAGTAAATAGTTGTAATCATTTCTTGTTATGAATCTGTTTTGTGCCATTCCTACAAAATGGTTGTATACCCATCTGCACACTGCCAGATTGTTTTGCAGTTTCTTTTCCTGAGAATCATTTGGATATAATCTAAACTTGTAGTTTCGAGTTAGTGTCATTACCTAGATGTAATGTTCAATACAATGTTAAATTACTTGTTATGACAAAGACTGTAAGGCTCTGCTGTATACAATATCAACTATCATTTGATAATGATGTCCAAAATATCACAAGAAGATTCTGGTTGACAATCTTAAAAAAATTCTTGGATCAAGAGATTGCAAGTGTAGTTAAATGCAAAAATTGGAATAGTCTAGAGATGAGGATAATGCCTAACCACATACATATTTTTATAGTGTAATCCTTTGGCATCTCCTACAATAGTCAAGACATTCAAGGGAATCACTACAAACCATACATTCAAAGAATTTCCCGATCTGAGACGTAAAATGTGGAAAGATAAACTTTGAGTCCTTGTACTATGTTGAAACCGCAGGACATGTATCTGTACAAACCATTGAACGATATATTCGTAAACATGAAAAGTAGGCGGTTCATCCACCATACAAGTACGAGAGTCTTTTCGCTACAATATTATAAACTAAATAATTTGCCATGGATATTATGAAAATATCGCCATTCAAAATTGGATTGATACTAGTCATTGTAGGAATAATATGGACAGGATTAATTTTTGATGAAACTGAGAAAAAATATGATTCAATTCTGCTAGAGCAATCAAACTCTTTTGAAGTAAAATCAGAATTTTTTGGTTCTGACATCGGATATTACAAATTATACATGCCTGAATTTGGAGGCGAGGAAAAGCGTGCCCGACAAACAAGGCCTCAGGTGCAGGTCCTGCTCGAGACTTAATTCCTTTAGCATTTCCCTTTCCGACATCAAAAACAACGTGCGTTCCCGAGAAATTAATTTCAACCATGTTCCCACTCCCCGGTTCTAATTTCATGAATTTCTACTTCTACTTGGCCATCATTCAGTCGCGTTTCATTGAGATGCTACAGCAGACAACCGAAGCTGCAATGCTCGCCAGGTTCTGGGATTT
>CALNZF010000079.1:0-2914 GCA_942490965.1 uncultured Nitrosopumilaceae archaeon
CATGATTCGTACCCCATCAGAAATTTTGAATCCAGAATCACTACCAGTTGATGAACTACCTAGAGACGATTGCTTTGTTTGTAAAATCTCTAAATCCAGAGTACTAATCCATTGTTGGTTTAATCTACCACTGATTTTAACTTCATCACCAAGACCGTAAGCAACTTTGTCAATCCAAATTGAAATTGGCACATCTTCTTTGATATCCTCGACAACATCAAAAGAAACAGATGCAGATTTGTCAGAATACTCAACATAGATTTCATAAGTTCCATAAACAGGATTCACGGTAGAGACGTAGAAAGTAGTTTTGAATTCACCGTTAGTCGGATACAGATTTCCAGTAGAGACAACTTTACCTAGAGGGTTTTTTATAATTAATTTCATCCCCTCGTAAGGAATTATTTTGGAAGCATGTCCAGTTATCGAAGCTGATTGGCCTGGAATGTATTGGAGAT
Organism: uncultured Nitrosopumilaceae archaeon; assembly: GCA_942490965.1. Lineage (GTDB taxonomy): Archaea > Thermoproteota > Nitrososphaeria > Nitrososphaerales > Nitrosopumilaceae > Nitrosopumilus. The sequence goes on from CALNZF010000079.1 coordinate 459, forward strand.
TGTCAGTAATTATACTAAGAGAACTGTCAGTCTTGGCAACCTGAGCAATGGACTCATAGCCCACAGAAAAACTAGTGTTAGTAGATGCACCAGCATATGTAACAGATACATCATACACGCCCTCATTAATTCCTAAAACCTGGTGTAGACTAAGTGTTGTTTTATAATTTAGATTTAGATCAGGATACATAGTTATTATTTTGTTAAAGTTAGGACCAGAAACAGCAATTACAATTTGTTGAGGTTGGAAAAAGGGTTTTACAATAAAAACTTCTTTAGAGACACTGCCACCAATTATGGCAGTTTCACCAAATAAGTAAGAATCTTTCTCAGATGAAACTGTTACAGTGACTCCTTCAGATTTTTCATTAGTGATAAGTTTGCCATTTGACAATCCAGCTGTAGATTTTGCAAATTTCCAATCAGACAAAGTATTCAAGCCATAGCCGTCATAGATTCTTTGCCAAGATGTAAAGTCATTTTGAACATCTGCAAGTAATGGAGTTTTATCAATCACAATTCCATTGTTATCTCTAAGTTCAACAGATTCATTAGAATCAGTGAACCAAAGATTTTGATAGGAATAAGTTAGAAATTGTCCAGGTTTAATTATAGTTCCACTAGGAATCGTCATTGTTTTTTTGAGAACGGTTGTAGATGCAACTTTCCAACCACCTAGATCAATATCAGATGTAGTTGGATTGTAAAGTTCAACCCACTCAGATATAGATTTAGAATCATCTCCGGCGGGATTAATATCCACTTCATTAATTACAACATTATCCGATGTTTGAGCATATGCAGGAATCATTATTCCTACAAGTAGAAATAGAGAAAATAGGATAGTGAGATGATAATTCATGATTGCGTCCTAATTTCATTGTCAAGAGGCATCATTTTAGAATGGGATTGAGGAAAAGTTGAGCTAATTGTTAAAGTCAGACATCTTAAAACCATCAAAAATTAACTTGATTTTTAAGTATTAAGGCCTACGTAGGAATTATTCTTGAAGATAGTCACATTTTGGGCATTTTGCATGGACAATTTTAGAGCCACATTCCATACAGATTCCATCCCCAATACTATTTTCAATAGATTTTCGTCTCTTTTCTACATACATTTTAAATCCAAAATATAGTGCAATTCCAATCAAAGCAGAGTAATGAAATGGAACGTATTGTGTGATTCCAAGTACAATAAGAAAAAGCCCAACAATCAAAATAATATCACGTCGCTCAAATTTCATTAAAACAAAAAAACCCAAGAATTGATAAAAACGTGCCGGAGCTCAGACTCTATTAGTTTACTCCATTCAAAGTCAGTACTCTAACTCCTCCTCATTGCTCGGCAATTAGAGATGATTGTAATTTGATAATAAGATGATGATATGGTGGGATTGGAGTGATTTGAACACTCGATCTCTGCGTCCCAAACGCAGAATCATACCAAGCTAGACCACAATCCCAGTATGCCATAAAAATTGCCCAATTTAAGCTTCACAGATAATCATTTTAAAGGCAAATTTAGGATCGAAATCGTGCAAACTGAACAATACCTCAAAGCAGGTAAAATTGCAGCTGAAGTAAGAGAAATGGTACGAGTAAAAGACTGGATTGGTAAAACAGTATTTGAAATTTGTGAAGAAGTAGAAGGTGAAATTAAAAAAAGAGGGGCCAAATGTGCATTTCCCGTAAACGCAAGTATTAATGAAATCGCAGCTCATTATACTGCAGAACCAAATGATCCAATTACAATCAAAGATACAGATTTAGTAAAAATTGATCTAGGGGCACAAATTGACGGATATATTGCAGATACTGCCGTAACTGTTTGTTATGATGCTCAATTTGACGGACTGGTTCAAGCTGCAGAAGAAGCATTGGCAAATGCAATGTCAATGATAAAAACAGGCGTGAAAGCAAGCGACATTGGAAGAACAATTGAAACAACAATTAAGAAAATGGGCTTCAAACCAATTGCAAATCTTAGTGGACATTCATTAGATCAATATACAATACATGCTGGGAGATCAATTCCAAATATTTGGTCAATTGGGGTATTTTCACTTTCAGAAAATTCTGCTTATGCATGCGAGCCATTTGTAACAACAGAGCAAGGAGGAGGATTTGTCAGAAATGGAAATGTTAAAAATATTTTTGCATTAACTTCAAGAAAGAAAACAAAAAACGAAGAAGCAGACAAACTACTGGATTTCATTTGGGAGAATTGCAACATGCTGCCATTTGCGTTAAGATGGATTACAAAAGAATTGGAAGAAAAGAAAGCACGGGAATTATTAGATTTTTTGGTAAAGAAAAAAGCAGTTCAAGCATACCCAGTATTAATTGAAGTTAACGAGCAAAGAGTAGCACAAGCAGAGCACACATTCATTCCTAATGAAAATGGAGGTAACAGTCACAACAAGAGCTGAATAGAACACACATGAAAATAAATGA
>CALNZF010000080.1:0-12847 GCA_942490965.1 uncultured Nitrosopumilaceae archaeon
CAGAAGGATCCATTACAAATACAGACAGATTTGTATCATTACTAATCCATGAAAGTTCAATTGCTGCAGTGTTGATAGATTCGTTTTGAATATCAAAATAATATTGTCGCCAATCACCAGCCATGTAGCGATTAACCATATCAAATGCGCCTTTTGTATATCCATTTCCATAAAGAACATCATCACTTTGTTTTCCTTTGATTAAAAGTGTAGAATCATTTTCAGTTACAGGTTGTTTAATCACAAAAGATACAGGAGCATTTACAGTATGTCTATCACTTTCAAAAGTTAAAAACCCTTGATATACACCAGTTTGGAAATCACTTGGAGTTATCAATGTTATATCAACAGTTGATAAACTTTGAGGAGGAACAGAGAGTGTCTCAAATTCAGACCACAAGGATGGGCCATTTTTCTTTTTCATAATAACTGGCAGAAATTGTATAATCCATGGATGTTGAATTTTGTTTAGTATCACCTAACCAGTAAGAATATCTTGTAGGTACAGGATAAACTCCAACTAGAGGTACTCCTTCAAATTTTTCATTAGGTTCTGAAATTCTTAATTCCTGAACTGTTCCCCAAGAACCTGCTCTATTCACCATAGATAATTCATTACTAGTAATTTTTGTGTCATTGTTGTTGTCAATCCAATCATAAAGATATAGAGAAGCAATTTTTAGATCATCAGCATAAACATCCGAGGTATTGTTCATGAAATCACCAAATTGATAATTTACATTTAGTATCATTAATGATGATTCGTCTGGGATTGGATTTTCGTCATTAAAAAAAGTCCCAAGATCAGATGAGTTACCAAGATCAGATAATTTAACAAAGTTGGGAATAAAAGAATCAGTTTTATTTTGAATGGAATCTTGTTGTTGAGGAATTGTCGTTCCATTAAATTGTGTTTTAGATATTAACGACAAAGTTTGGGGTTTTACATTAATTGTGAGTGTATCATTAGATGGGTTGTCAATGGTAAAGGTAGTTGTGGTTCTTTCACCAGGTAACAGTTGTCCTGCAAACCAACTAGTCATTGGAAATGAATGAGATGGAAGTTGAAATTTTTCAAATCCAATTTCAGTAGAATCAATTTTTTGAATTGCAGGTTCAAGGATTTTTTTGATGTTATTATACGAACCATCGTTATAAACAATGAAGACATTATTTTTACCATTAACATAATCTAATGCAGATTCGATGTTTACTAAACCAGACCCTTGAGTTAATGCATCATTGTTCAGATCAGTTGAAGTAGACATGAGAATATTTTTGATCAAAAAAGAATCATAGTCTTTAGATTGTTTTTTTAATTCTTCAATTAGTATTGCTGCACTTCCAGATACAATTGGTGCGGCCATACTAGTGCCACCAAATAATGAAAATGATTCATCTTTAGAATCTTTATGAATTTTTAGCATATTAGATGGTACAAAGCCATGAGCACCAATGCTCATAACATCAGGTTTAGGATCTCCAATAATTCCAGGGCCTCTACTAGAAAAATCTACAACATGATTAGAATGGGTAATCGAATTCCCAAATCGAGGTTGATCCTTAAAAGGACCATATCCGACAAAGACATTATTTGTTGTGGCACCAACTGATATTCCAAATGGTGAAGCATTAGGTAATCCAATTGTTCCATATCCATGACCAGAATTTCCAGCACTGGAAATTATTGTAATGCCAGGATAATCATCATCTAAAGAATTAGGAGTTGTAAGTACACTAAGAATTAAGGATAAGATATCCATTCCAGGAGAAGATTTGAAAGAAGGAAAATTAGATACGCCCCAACTGTTAGAAATTATATCAACTTTGGGTTGACCTGAAAATTCCCAAGAATGATCTTTGTTTTCAAATCCTGCAGACCACAGCCAACCATAAACAGTGTCACCGAACCATAATGCCTTTACTGGAATGATTTTTGCATCAGGTGCTACACCAGTGATAGAATATTTTTTTGAGTTATTGTAAATATCATAAGTTTCTTGACCACGTGAAGTAATAGATGCTGCACTAGAAGTTCCATGACCCATAAAATCAGTCATTAGGCCAAAAAATTGGCCACTTGAATCCAAAGAAGGTAAAAGAGTTCCATTAATTGCCTTTAGGGTATCATCAATGTCAGTAGAATTGTTTTTGATTGCTCCATAAACATCTAAAACTTGCGCTCCAATTGTTCCTGCACTGTAATCATTTTTTCCATCATTGTTTGAATCATAAACAAGAAATTCTTTTCCACTACCTAGCACTATTGGTTTTTCATCAGTAAAATCAAAATCATAATTTGGCAATTTACCAGATTTTAAATCATATCTAGTATAATCTTCCCACGAGGTACTTAGATCAGGAATTATAGTATCATATACGCCAGGAGTAAATGAATCAACTACTAAAACAGGTACAACCTGTATTTGGGGAAATGCTCCGCTTAGTGCACCTTGATATATTACACCAAGATGGTAAATTCCACTTTTTGATTTAATATAATTACGATTATCCTCGCCAATTTTCATATCAGTTGTAAGAGTTCCGTTAAAGATTACTGATGATCCCATTTGTGGAAAAAATGAATTATAAATTGGGATAATACTTCCTTTTCCCCCTTGAGATATATCAAGAAACACACCATCACGTGAAACATAAGCTGAAGATGTCATGTGTGAAGGAATTGGCTTGCTGTAATTTCTAATAATTTCATTTTCATCAATATATGCAAAAAAAGTAGCATTTGTTAATACGATTCCTTGACCGTCTGGATCAAGCATAATTGGATGATTGATTTTATCTCTAGCAAGAGAGTGTTGTATGTCAGGATTTGAAAAATCAACGCCTGTATCTACAATTGCAATTACAGTGCCATTACCAGTTGAATCATATTTTATTTTAGCTAAATTAGAACCAGTAATTTCACCAATTCTGGAGGCGTCTTGAATTGAATCATCAGATGAATGAAAATCCAATTTAAAATCTTCAACAACATGATAGCCCTGTGAAATCAAATTTGATGCAGAACTTTCAGACAGAATCGATACAGAAAAAAAACCACTGTCAGATTGAACGCCATAAATTGAATTTAATTTTGAAAAATTATTTTTTTGTAATTCTGTACCAAAAATCAAATATCTTTTAAAATCATTTTCAGTGTAAAAATCAGGATCAATTTTTATAATATCGGAATTCAAAGTAAAATTATTTTCAGATTTCTTTTCAGGGATTAAATCTGCAGGAAAAAATGCATGTGAATTTGAAATCATAGGGGAAAATAACAATACACAAAAGAAAATAGCCGCCTTGGGCATCGATTAATTTTCCATTCTTATGTTATTATAACTATCTTCTTCGGGCAAGAATTGCAACTTGTAATGCTACAATCAGTCCAATTGATGCAATTATTGGCAGTAACAATGCATTTAGTTGCGCTGAAGATTCACTGATTGATTTTGCAGAAAGTGCAAAGGTTCCAATATTTTCATCAATTTGAGTACTTGCATATTTTACTGTAGTATCAAATCCGGTAATTTCAGATTTTAGTATTGTGAGTTCATTTGATGTTTCATCTAGAATGGAATTTAGTGTTATAATTTGATCAGAAATTCCTCCAAGATCTTGACTTAGAACATTCGTAGCTGCTGAACCATGAGATGTAGTGCCCTGACTAAATGCAACTACATGAAACACATGTGTTCCTTCCTCTATGGGAGTATAATCGACATAATACAATCCCTGATGTAGGGTTTTGAATGAATTTGAGAGAGTTACAGATATTCCAGATGGAAGATGAACGTGTGTGGTTCCCAGTAATTTAGATGGTTCATTTCCAATCAAAAGACCATCACTGGTAGTTTGAACAAATACTCTGATCGGATGACCAATTGCTGCAGTTTCTGGAGCAAAAACCAGAGTATTTACAAATCTTTCAATAGTTACATCAAGTAATTCTGTTGAAGATGAAAATTTAACATCAATCTTTTGTGAAGCGCCATTTTGTTCTGTGCTAATAACTTCTACAGTGTATGTACCATATGGAAAATCAGTTGAGGGTTCAGGCCAAGTTAATAATGAATAATTAAAGGAGCCATCAGGATTGGTGGTTATTTGATCAAATTTTGCAATGGATTCATCAGGAGCAAAAACTCTAATAATTAAATTTTCTTTAGGTAAACCTTTTCCATAAACTTGTAAATTATGTTCAGGAGCGTACACTTTGCTATTTGTAGATAATTCTAATTCTTCTGAATAAGAATTTGGCATGTTAAGAAATAACAAAACAGCAAAGAAAGAAAATAAAATTTTGATTTTCAATTCAATTGATTGTCAATCTTCTCCTAGATATTACTTGTGAAAAAATTGTGCATAACTTTCGTTAAGAGGTATTCAAAAAAAAGAAAAAAAGGAAAATTAGAACTAGTTATCTTACTTATTGTACAGTTACGGTTGTACTGACTGGTGGTGATAATGCCGTTGGATTATCTACTGATTCCCATACAAATGCAGTTGCTGTGTAAGTTCCTGCTTGTGTTGGAATCCATGATAATGCCGGGCTGAATGATTGACCAGCAGATAGTGAACCTGTAATCCATGCGAGTGATACTGTGACACCATTGCCATCCTGGATCTGTACCAAGTATGCGAATGCTTGCTCTCTATCCTGACCATTTGCTAAGTCAGCGCTGATTTGTACCTGTTGGTCAACGGAGACAGTATCTAAACTGTTACCGAATGCATCAACGGTTCTCAAGTTAGCAGCTGGTGCTCTCTCGAGAGGTGGTACTACAGTGCCGATTAGTGAAGTGGCAGTAATATCAAGTTCATCTGCAGTTGTGTACGGATCTGGTAATGTATTGTCCTCATATTCTGCGGTGACAGTGTCACCTTCTGCGACTCTGAGTCTGTGACCAGAAGATTCGTCAGTAACTGTAAAGAATACAGTACCCTCGAAAATTCCAGTTGCCTCATTAGTCTCAGTTACAGTAAGGTCAATACCTCCGGCATCGGAGTCAGACCACACGTCGACATCGAAGTTGTCGACTGATTCTGGATCTAAGTTCATGTCTGGATCAATTACTCTTACAACACCTGTTCCGCTTGCTGGATAGCTTGCTTCAAGCCACTGAACCTCACCAATATTCCATCTGATAAGTGATGAACCAACTACAGTTTCATCCTCTGAGAATTCAAAGGAGACTGTAAGTCCGTCATCGTCATCGGTTTGGAGGTATCCATCTGTTGGGCCGGAGCCATCAGCAGATGTTCTTGGATTAGTATCATCACCTGTGATACCATCAGCATCGTGAGCAAATCCTGTTAGGATTACTTCACCTGTGAAGATACCTGTATCAGTACCAGTTTCGACGAGTTTATAGTTGTCAATATTGAATCCTCTGGTTGAGACCTTTATTGGGTCTTTATCAGTATCTCCAATTTCATCAACTAAGTTGCCGTCAAAGTTGTGATCTGGTGCGACAATGGTAATGTATACTTTATCAGTCCATGTGTAAACTTTTTGGTCAAGCTCTACAGTTGCGCCAAAGTTTGAAGTGAAGATTGTCAAGTTGACATCTTCGTCTTCGTTACCTACATAGTCAGCTCCTGATGGACCCCAATCTGTATACTCGAGGATAATTTCTTCTCCTCTTTCTAAGTTATCACCATCTAATTCTTGAGGAATCTCGATGACTATCTGGAAGATACCAGTAGAGTCACCTGTTTCTCTAAAGTTAAGTGGTTCTGGGTCAAATGCGGCTCCTTGGCCGTCAGCGTCACCCATGGTGACGGTTGCGGCATCAGAGTCCCATTCAATTAAGTCCAAGTCATATGTCTCAGCCTGGTCATTGTCCAAATCTAAGTCTGGCTCAATGAGGGTCAAGATCATATCGGATCCGATAATGTAAACTGATTTGTCAGATTGAATTACACCGTTTCTTAGGTCAAAAGTAGCAGAGTCTGTTACAGTATTGACATCACCTGAAGCATCGGCTGGAACAGTGTATTCTACTTGGAGAATATCTCCTTGTAAAATACAATAATTAGTACCGCTTGCTGGGGTTGCGTCAAATCTGCTAGTTACTGGCTTGTTACCATCGTCGGCAGTGCCGTCGATTGGTACAAAGTTATCAGTAACTGGACATGTGCTGCTTGCTGGACCGTCAGTATATCTTATTACGATATCAGATTCAAATATTCCTGCATCTGGTGCGATTTCATTCATTGGACCGAATTGTCTGGCTGCTTTGGCGTTGTTATTACCAACATCAATTTTACCATCTAATGCGGCATCACCACCTGCATAACCTAGTACTACTTGTGAAGCACCTCTGATAACAGAGAGCTTTACAGGTCCTACGTTAGTACTGGTTGTGTTTTGACCAATGAAGTCTTCACCACTTGCGGAAGTATCAAAGTCTGGATCGTTGACTCTAACGTGGATAGTCAAGCCACCTTTCTCTAAGAATTCACCAGATTGTAGACCTGCAGTGGACCTAGTGGTACCTGCTGTATCCATTCCTGATTGATGTATTGGGAATAGAGATCTAGATGCTGGAGTAGTCTTATCGTTGGTGTCATATCTAGCCGGAGTACCAAATGGTACCGGATAGACTGTTCTATCTAGACTGACTGAACCGGTGTTTGCACGCACTCCTGCGGCATCACCTACTTCAATGATTTCACCAGATGCATCTCTAAAGTCAACATAGTTGACTTCAATATCGAGACCGGTTACAGATTCAGATGTTGTTGCACCTGATCTACACCATGCTGATGGGATTTGGAAGTCGCCAATAAAGATACCAGTTTCTGCACCGGTTTCAATTAATGTGAAACCAGTTGCACCTAAACCAGCATCAATACCTGTAGCTAAGCCACAAGTATTTTTGGCAGTCCATAGTTGATCATCAAAAGTGATATCTAGTAATCTACCTAGTTGGTCACCGTTAGAGAATGCAATAGATGTACCATTGTTGATGGTGGCAGTTGCTGACAGCACCAACAACATCTCTATTTGGGTCACCTACGTTGGAAACTACGGTATAGATATCAATAAGATCAGAGTCTACGTTAAGGTCTAAGTCTTCGAGTGTAATTGTAACTGTGTCAGCATTCTTGTAACTACTTGCGTCAAATGATACGACACCAGAGTGACTTGGAGCTTCTTCTTGATCAGCAATTTGTGTAGTAACACCATCTGCACCTAAGTCGTTATAGTTGACTCTTGGTGAATCTTCATCAGTCAAATCTTCAATTACAATGAAACTTGGATCATTGGCAATTGGAGATAAGCCTAGTGTAAGTGGATTCATCAAGTTGATGTTTAGTTGATTTATCATGATGTATTCCAAACTACCTTCAAAGGTACTTGTATTATCACCTGTTTCTTCAGCTTCAATTCTGATGATTTGGTTAGCAATTCTTTCATCGCTTTCTCTACCATCATTTATGAAACCAAATGAGAAGAAGTCTGCAACGATTGCTTCTTTTGCATCAATTGCAGTTGCTGTTAATCCATTAATGCAATTAACAAACCAATTTGGTTTGCAGATTTGTTTTGTTGAATCAAAGATTGCCTTGTTGACTAGTACCATTCTAATGATGTAATACTTTGTACAGCTACATCATCTGCAATTTTTTGTGCATTGATGAGCACCTGATCAAGTGACCTTTCCTGTTGCATTGATAATATCAGAAGTTCTGTTAAGCAGATATACATCGACTGTTCCAGTAGATTTGAGTCCTCTAACATCTAAGTTAAGGAAGTTAAATCCGTGGAATGCGCCTGTACCTGTGTTATCATTATCTCTGATGGATTTGTTAAGTTCAGCAAATGTTGTATTAAAGTCGATAACAGTACCGTTGATTGCAGCTGCAGTTTTCTGTGTGATTATTGCACGCTGACTAAATTTCTGTACATCTACAGAGTTAGTTGCGTTAACACGGGCACCGCCTGCGAATGTGAAGTTACCTAGATGCAGTTGAAACAGTAGTTGCACCAGTATTGTCCAATGTGTACAATTTCTAGTTTTATTGGTTCCCAAGTCTAATTCGCCAAGTGTAAATGGATCACCAGTTGTTAAGGCTGGAATCAATGCGACATTAGTATCAAATAAATCTAGGTCCTCATCTGCTCTACTGTTTTTGTTAGCATCACTATCAACGATGACTACTGGAATCTCTTCACCAGAGTTCCATTCATCATCAGTTGGCTGGATGTCAATATTTGCATTTCCGAATCCTACAAGAATTGTTGCAGGGGTTTCATTGTAATCAATAGATGCTGAGGTTCCCCTCTTTGCATTGTTAGTGATTTTCAATACGGATTCATCTGATTCATCATATGTACCAAATACACCACTGTTTGGACCTTGTTCTGTAATTGTTACTGGTACTGATCCTGTTCCTAGAGTACGCCACCAACTGATCCTAATGCAGTTGCAAATTGTTTGCTGGATATTTGGTTGTTTCAAAACTGTGCCATTACAATATGGAATCATCATTATCTTGTAGGGTAAGTACAGGTTTAGCTGCATTTTGTACGTTTGCATTAACTATAAGTATACAGTTGTCCTCACACATGAGGTTAGCTAAGTTTGCAATGAACTTGCATCAATGTTAATTGCTGTACCACCAATGGATGCACCGTTCTCATCGAATACTTGGTAGTAAGGACCAGAACGCTTGGAGCGTTTGTCCTGTATTAGTACCAAATGTCCAAGAGTCTTCGTCTGTAGGGTCAACATTTAACCATAAATCAGTAAAAGTTGCATGTACTTGTGCTCCTTGCGGATATACAGTACTCTATCTAAGCTTGCGCTTGCAAAGTGATCAGCAGAATCAAAAGTAAGTGTTACTGATTGAGCACCACCACCTTTGTTGTACTGTACGACAACGTTACCAGTTGGGTTTAGAGAATAGAGTTGAATCAATAGGCCATACAAGTTGACATTGATTCCAATTTGTCCGAAGACAACTGTACCTGCTTCATTTACTGGGGATCTTTGCTTCTCTTACTACGTTCATTTGTACCAGTACAACATTAATGTAGTACAATGCTTATTGTACCTGTTGCAGTTGTACCGTTTTCACCACCAACTGTACCAACTGACCTGGAATTGCATACCTACGGTATGTTGAGAATTTAAGCTTCACCAAACTGTTGTGGAGTGATGATGAACAGAATGTACCAAAGTCCAATCCAGACCTGCAGCCTGACCTGTTGTCCTGTTTGATCTGCTGTTGGAGCCATGTTTTATCTGCAAAGTAACCATACCAGTTACCGTCAACTGCTTGGACCATTCTGAGATCTTTGCCGTTTACTGTAACGTCTGGTTCACCTTTTGCTTGGTCTGTATCGTTAATATCAGAATCTATCACAACGACCTCAATTACTTGAGGTCCTGACATGTAGTTATCAAACTGTGAGTTTTCTGCGGAAACAAATAGGTTAGCGTTGGCTGCATATGCCATTGGCATTACACCAGGTGAAGCAATTGTCATACCACCTGCTAACATAATTGTCATTAATGTAAGACTAGTTATTTTTCGTCCTATTTCGTTATTCATGTTATTAATTTTTATCTTTAAAATTTGTATATAAGGCTAATGGACGAATTGTCCACAATTGAATCATTTTTTGTAATTTTTTTATCAAATTTATAGAATTAATAAAATTTCTAGATCAGTTTTCATCATAATAATTATATTTTAACTCGTAAAATATTGATTGATCCACATAATTTTTACATTTTACTGATAATTTATGTAATTTTTACAGACTATTTTACGCCTTGATCTCTCTACCTAGCAGACTCTTGTATAACGATATGGCATCAGACTCATCTTTTGGACCTACGACAACTGCAGATCCTTTCTTCATAAAAGCTTTACAGACAAATCATTAGTTCTCATCGACAATCCCAAATTTCCCTGATTTTCTACAATGAATCCTTTTTCTTTTGCAATACGAGTTACAGCATCTACATCAACATCAAATGTTTCAGTAGGGGTAATAGAATAAGTTCTCTTTCCGCTATTTCTTCCACATAATTCTTCCAAGATTAATTCTTCTTTTTGTATAACTTCGAGTTTTCCTGTTCCACAAATTGGACATTCCTCAGCTCTGAATGTTCTGGTGAAATTAAAATCCAAGTTTTCTAAATCTACATGTAAAATTCTTTGAGAAAGATTTGGAGTTTTTCCGAGTATTATTTTAACAGCTTCTGCAACTTCAATTGCACCAACGATGGAAAGTATTGGTGGATGAACTCCTTCAATACTACATGTTGGCATTGTGTTCTCATCTAATTCAGGAAACATGCAATAGTAACATGCAGATTTTTTTGGTAAAATAGTAAAGGCTTGTCCAGAAACACCAACTGCAGCTCCTGTAACAAATGGAATCTCAAACTTTACACATGCTTTGTTTAATGCATATCTTGCATTGACACTATCGAGTGCATCAATTACAACATCACAGCCTTCAACTACTTCTAATGCAGTATAATCATTTACAGATACAGCTAGTGCTTCAATTTTACAATCAGGGTTTAATTTCTGTAATTTTTTTGCAGCCACTTCAACTTTAACTTGTCCAACATCATCTTCATCAAACATCATTTGCCTATGTAGATTTGATAATTCTATTACATCTCTATCAACGATACGTAAAGTTCCAACTCCCATTGTAGCTAGTCTAGATATTATTGGATGTCCCAAACCGCCTGTTCCAACAACACAGACTTTGGCATTTTTTAATTTTAATTGACCACCATATCCGATTTCTTCAAGCATCACTTGTCTTGAAAATTTATCCAATTCTTTTGAAGAAAGTTCTTCAGAACCACCAGCAACTGCAGGTAAGATGTAAACTTCATCACCGTCATTTAGAATGGTTTTCATACCGTCAGAAAATTTTGCATTCTTTCCATTAATGTAGACATTAATCAGAGATCGCGGGGTTCCATCACCTTCCAATACTCTCCGCTTAAAATCATCACCCATAATTTCTGAAATTTTTACAAACGCATCAGTTAACGATTCAGTAGAGATTTCTACCTTTTTTTCTCCACCGCTTTGATTTAGTACCGATGGGACTGTAAATGTAATATTTGCCATTAGTTTACTACCGCCGAAATTTCTTCAATGTCTGCCTTCATTACTGTGGGTTTCTTCAAAACTTCCATAATTGATTCAGTTGCCTTTAGACCATTACCAGTCACATAACATACCACTTTGTCGTTTTTGTCAATCTTTCCTTGCTCAACCATTTTTTGAAGAACAGAAATGGATACACCACCTGCAGGCTCTGTAAATATCCCTTCAGTTTGTGCAAGTAACAATATTGCATCAAGAATTTCCTTATTGTTGCATTCTTCAGCAAATCCATTGTACTGTGCCAATCTCTTCAAAACATATCTTCCATCTCCAGGATCACCTATTGCTAAACTTTTTGCAATAGTGTCAGGATTTTCAACTGGAATTACTTCTTTAGAGTTTTTCTTAAATGCATCAACTATAGGTGCACATCCATGTGGTTGTGCTGCAATCATGTGCATGTTAGATACATCATTTAACAATGATACAGTTTGTAACTCTTCAAAGCCTTTACAAATTGCATTAAGCATAGCACCACTACCAACTGGTATTATTAATTGATCAGGAACTTGCCAATCAAGTTGCTCTGCAACTTCAAACGAAAATGTTTTAGAGCCTTCTACATAGTGAGAACGCATGTTAATGTTTACTATGCCAATTCCTTTACTGTCACCAATTTGTGCTGCAATTCTGTTTGCATCATCGTATGTTCCATCAACTGCGATATAGTTTGCACCGTATGACAACGCCTGTGTAATTTTTGCCATCTCAATATTACTTGGTGCAAATACATGGCATGGCAGTCCAGCTTTTGCTGCATGTGCTGCAGTTGCTGATGATAAATTACCAGTAGATGCACACCCAACTGCAGACAATCCAAATTCTTTGGCTTTGGATATTGCAACACCAGCTGGTCTGTCTTTAAATGAAAACGTAGGATTTACAGAATCATTTTTTATGTAAAGATTATTTAATCCTAATTTTTTTCCAAGATTATCAGCCTTGATAAGAGGAGTCATTCCAGCACCAATGCTAACTATATTTGATTTGTTCTCTATTGGAAGTAATTCAAAGTATCTCCAGTAGGTATGCTCACGATTTGTAAATGTCTCTTTTGTTAATTTAGGGAAATTATATTTTACATCAAGTGGTCCAAAGCAGTCTTCGCACACATACTTGAAAGCAGTGTCATATTCTTTTTTACATTCTCTGCATTGGAGTGAGGTTCTAGTCAAGATCAATAACTCCTATGAAAACACAGATAAAAAATCCTAATATCAAGTTAAGTGGTACTTAATTTTAATGGTTAAAAAATATAGTGAATACTAATCAACATACGGGGAAAAATAGGAAAAATCATATTTTTTCAAATTATCAATCATGAGGAAGGTTTTTAGATATTTTTGCAAGTGTAATTTTGTGAATAACAAAATTGCAATTCCAATTGTTATAGGAATTATCATAGTGATAGTAGGAATCACTGTAATAACAAATCAAGAGTCAGATATAATGGAAGTTGAAGATACTCTAAATAAAGAATTACACCCAGAAGAAGAAATCACTCCAGAAATTCAAGAAAAATTAGATAGAATTGAGGAAATAAATTTAGAAAATGAATATTCGCCAAAAGAAAGAGAGTGGTTAACTTCAGGACCATTTCAGATTGATCGAAGTGAATATGTTTTGGGGGAGAAAATTTTTCTCAGAACTGGGGGATTGGGATTTGATGAAAAGGGTCAAGTGGCAT
>CALNZF010000081.1:0-10470 GCA_942490965.1 uncultured Nitrosopumilaceae archaeon
CTAAGTCTTGAACTTAATCCATTTGCAATTTTGTCAATTTCATCTAGAGAATTAATTGCTTGTATGATGTGAAGATCTGGACTTTGTGAGACTTCGGTAACTTTTGAAGACGACAGTCCAAGTGCAAATTCTCTTAATTTTCCAAGTGTATCTTGTAGGTTTGAGGCAAAACCTGAATCGACAATGATTTGAGGTTTTGTTGCTTGAATTACATCTAATTCGGACTCATCCATCAAATGGCAATCAATAGAATATTTTTTTAAAATTGCAAGTAATGATTCATCACTTACAGAAAACCCTCTCTGAGTTGATGCTAGATAATTTACAAGTTCATTTAATTTTGATTCTTTATTTTTAACTAAGAGATATTCTTTTACTGGATTAGAGAAAGAGAATGCCTTGTCTAGTTTTCCATCATTGAAAACTGAGATTCCTAACTCTGTTAAAACTACAGAATACATGACTAGTTGATTCTAAATCACCTTTAAAAAAGGTACCAGAAACACGAATCAACTGTTATATTCGAAACTAAGTTAATTAATCAAAGTGGAGCCTAGCATTGCAACTTCCATAGGTAAAATTCAATTAGATACACCTGTAATGCTAGCATCTGGAATTTTAGGCATATCTCTAGATGTGTTTAATCGCCTTTATGCATCTGGTGCGGGTGCAGTTGTTACAAAGTCACTTAGTACTGCTCCTTGGGAGGGGTATCCAAATCCAACTATCTTTAGTGTTAAAGGCGGTGGGTGGATTAACGCGGTGGGTCTTTCTAATCCTGGGGCATCAAATTTTGCAAAAATGATTGAATCAAATCAGGATGTTCCTATAGTGGTGAGTTTGGTGGGTTCTGTACCTGAAGATTTTGAAACTATGATTAATGAATTTAAAAACTGTAAAGTCAAAGCATACGAACTAAATTTATCCTGTCCTCATGTTGCCAAAGTTGGGTTGGAAGTGGGCGATGATCCTGGATTAGTTAAAGCAATTGTATCTTCTGTGAAAAATGCTACAACTGTTCCTGTAATTGCCAAAGTTGGTTTGGGAACTAGCAATTATCTTAATACTGTTAGTACTGCAATAGATTCTGGCATTGATGCAATTACTGCTATTAACACAGTTCGTGCAATGGCAATCGACGTTGAAACTCAAAGACCTATTCTTAGCAACAAATTTGGAGGATTATCTGGAACTCCGATTAAACCCATTGCATTAAGATGTGTTTATGAAATTTCTTCACAATACGATATTCCAATCATTGGTTGTGGAGGAGTTTCAACGTGGGAAGATGCAATTGAATTTTTCTTAGCAGGTGCTTCCGCTGTTCAACTTGGAAGTGCAATCGGTGATAACTGGATTGGAGTTTTTGATGACATTAACAAAGGTATCTTACAATACATGGAGAGAAAAGGGTTCACTACAATAAAGGAGATGACAGGTCTTGCAAAGAAATTTTAATCATCCTACAATTGTTACAATTGAAAAAGTAGTAGATGAAACTCCGACTGTAAGAACATTGGTTTTTTCTGATGATGTAATGCCGAATGTCCTACCTGGGCAATTTGCTATGGTTTGGATTCCAGGTGTTAATGAATTACCGATGAGTGTAATGATTTCTAAAGAAACTGGAAAGGCTGCATTTACTGTTAGAAAACATGGGCCTTCATCTACTGGTCTATTCAATGTTCCAGTAGGGGGACAAATTGGAATTCGAGGTCCGTATGGAAATTCCTTTGATGTTAAAGAAGGAAAATTATTGTTAGTTGGAGGAGGGACTGGTCTTGTTCCTATGATGCGATTACTTACTTTTGTAAAACCTTCAGATGATGTAACTGTCTTAATTGGTGCAAAATCAAAAGATGAAGTTTTCTTTGAAGATTTGGCAAACAATCTTTTGA
Source organism: uncultured Nitrosopumilaceae archaeon (assembly GCA_942490965.1). Classification (GTDB taxonomy): domain Archaea; phylum Thermoproteota; class Nitrososphaeria; order Nitrososphaerales; family Nitrosopumilaceae; genus Nitrosopumilus. The sequence continues at coordinate 1,899 of CALNZF010000081.1, forward strand.
CAAATAATCCTCACCGTGTAATTGTGTCCACTGATGATGGCAGTTATGGTGAAAAGGGATTTGTTACTGATTTAGTTGAAAAATTAGTCTGTGAAACTCATTATGATGCTGTGTACGTTTGCGGTCCTGAAATTATGATGTACAAAACTGTACAATCTGCTCATTCAAGAAATATCTTTGTTCAGGCAAGTCTTGAGAGGATGATGAAATGTGGTGTTGGAATATGCGGTAGTTGCTGTGTAGGTGAAGATCTTGCATGTAGAGATGGAACTGTATTTGACGGAGATCATTTATCTCAAAATAAAGAATTTGGCTATTTACATAGAAACAAGGCTGGAATTTTAGAAAATTACTAAGTTTGACTCGCAAGGTTTAAAATCAATCACAAAATTATTTTCATGAAGGCATGGGTACTCCAAAAATAGTTTTAACAGCTGATAGAACTTTGATGTCTCCTTATAGGGGATTGTCTCTTGCAACCTTCTTCGGATGTGCTCCTGCAGTAGATCCTAATAGAGATAAAAACAGCTTTTGGTACAAAATTCTTGGAAATCAAGTAACTCCAAAAATTCTATTTGATTTTATTTGTAATTGGTCCCCTGATATTGATGGTGCAGCAAAATATGCTCCATATGGATTAAGAAAATTAGAAGCTGGTTTGTTACGTGATGGCTTTGCAAGAAAAGATGTAGTTGTTGCTCATCCAAATCACATTGAAAAATTTATTGGTCCTGAAACTGAAGTTATTGGAACTTATGAAATGGATCCGCTTGGAATGGGTCCAGTTACTATGACATTCACTTATGGACGAAAACAAACATCATATGATGAATTTTACAATGCTGAATTACATCATAGAATTAAAGCTGCCAAAGCAAAAACTGGAAGTAAAGCTAAAGTAATTTCTGGTGCATCTGGGACATGGCAATACAACTATGATCCTGCAAAAATTGAAGAATTTGGAATCTATGCAATTTTAGAAGGAGAGCTTGGCGGTATTGCCCCTGAAATTGATGGAAATGCTGGTAGATTCTTTAATTATTTAATTAATGGCGATTTTGAAAATATGGATCCTTTTAGAAAGAGAAGTGACTTTAAAGTTAACATTAAAGAATTTGAAAGAGACGGAAAGAAAATTCATGGAAGATTTGTAAACTTTTGGGATAGACCTGATTTAGAAGATATTCCTAACATTGTAGAACCAAGTATGCATGGGATGGTTGAAGTAATGCGTGGATGTGGTAGAGGTTGTAAATTCTGTGATGTCACCTTAAGATCTTTACGATATTATTCACCAGAAAAAGTGAAACAAGAAATTGAAGTTAACATCAAGAAAGGCGGTTCCAAATCTGCATGGATTCACAGTGACGATATTTTCGTTTATGGAATGGATCCTAGAACTGCAAAAGGTATGGAGCCAAACAGAGAAGCTTTAGAAGAACTATTCACTGCAATCATGTCTACTGGTGTAGAGCATACAAATCCAACACATGGTACATTGGCAGGAGCAATAGCTGATGAAAAACTTCTTCCAAATCTCTCAAAAATAATGAAAGCTGGTCCTGATAACATGATTGGTGTTCAAGCCGGACTTGAAACTGGTAGTCTTAGATTAATTGGTAAATATGCTGATAGAAAACTTGCTCCATATGATCCATCTGAATGGCATTGGGTTGTAAAAGAAGGTGTCAAGTCAATGAATGAAAATTATTGGATTCCAGCATTTACTTTGATTATGGGTCTTGATAATGATGAAACCCCTGAAGATTCCTGGGAAACTATTCAATTAATTAGCGAATTGGAACATGAACAACCTGATTCAATGTTTACTGCCACTGCACTTACATTTGTCCCAATTGGATTATTAGAACAATCTCAGTTCTTTAACATTGGAAATGAAATGACTCCTGCACAATTGGGTGTTCTTTACAAAACATGGCAACACAATTTCAAATATGGTATTCAAAAATTCATGACTAAGACTGGTTCAAAAGGTCCACAAAGATATGCCTTCAACGCACTTGCAAGATCTCTTGGAGGTATCCCACTTGGTGCAATGGAGAAATATGCCCGCAGAAAGAGTAAGGAACATGAAAAAGTTATTGAGACTGTCAAGGCCAAGTACTGGTAGTCATCCAAATACATAAATTCACTAATTCGTATTCTAAATTATGGCAACACACGGTTCACTTACCAAAGCAGGTAAAGTACGAGGACAAACTCCTAAAGTCGAAGGCAGAAAGATTGTAGGTACTAGTTCTAGTGTTGGAAACAAAAGTAACTTCAACAAACGATTTGTTTTAGGTAGATATCCTGGTCAAAACAAACCTGGACAAAGAAGAAAGAGACGTTAATCTGTTTTAGAATATTTTTATTATTTCGCGATCATTTTCTCAAACAATAACCTTATAAAGTACTGGTACCGTACTATACGGTATGGTAGAAGATTTAAGATTAGATAGTTTAGAGGGCGTAGGTCCTGTAACTACAAGAAAATTATCCGATGCAGGTGTCCACAACGTCATGGATCTCATCGTCCGAGGCCCTGTTGAAATTGCAGCTATTACTGGAATGGAAAAAGAAACTGCTGAGAAAATTGTCAATAAAGCCAGACAACATCTTGTTGATGGTGGATTAATTGCCAATCATTTTACAAGTGCAACTGAAATTTATAAACATCGACAAAGTATTGGTAAAATTACAACTGGTACAAATTGTCTCGATACTCTGTTTGATGGTGGTATCGAAACCCAAGCATTGACTGAAGTTTATGGTGAGTTTGGTTGTGGTAAAACACAATTTGCACATACCATGTCTGTGATGGTTCAAAAAAGCAAAGAAGAAGGTGGCCTTGATGGCTCTGTCTTGTATATTGATACTGAAAACACTTTCAGACCTGAAAGAATTGTATCTATTGCTAAAGCACATGATATGGACCCTGAAAAAGTTTTAGATCGTATTATAGTAGCTCGTGCATATAACAGCTCACATCAAATATTAATTTTAGAAGAAGCTGGCCCTGTAATTGAAGAAAACAATATTAAATTAATTGTTGCAGATTCTGCAGTTGGTCTGTTCCGTGCTGAATATCTTGGACGAGGAACATTATCTGTAAGACAACAAAAACTAAATCATTTTGTTCATTTGTTGTCTAGAATTGCAGAAACATACAATTGTGCTGCAATTGCAACCAACCAAGTTATGGCATCCCCTGATGTCTTCTTTGGAGATCCAACACGTCCAATTGGTGGAAATGTAGTTGCACATACAAGTACCTACAGAATCTACTTTAAGAAATCAGGTAAGAAAAGAATTGCTAGAATGGTAGATAGTCCTCACCATCCTGAAGAGGAAGTAATTTTTGCTCTAGGCGAAGCAGGTGTTATTGATCCTGAAGATGCTGACAAAAAGACTACTAAAAAGGCAACTGCCAAAAAATCTACTAAAAAAACAAAAGATCTTGAGGTAGAGGCTACAGTAGAAACACCTGAGGTAGAGGCTACAGTAGAAACACCTGAGGTAGAGGCTACAGTAGAAACACCTGAGGTAGAGGCTACAGTAGAAACACCTGAGGTAGAGGCTACAGTAGAAACACCTGAGGTAGAGGCTACAGTAGAAGTCGAATCTGATGATTTCGAACCTATAGAAGAGTAATCACTCTTTTTCTTATTTTTTCATTCTTTTTGATTTTTTAGTAAAATCAACAAATTATAAAATATCCTACTGTGAATCTGTTAATACATCATGACAGATCTTTATAGATTATTTCCAGAAGAAATGGAACAACTTGTAATTGATATGGGTTATCCTAGATATCGAGCAGATCAGATATTGCTACCACTTTATTATAAATTTCCAAAAGACATCAATGACATACCACAACTTCCTAAAAAATTAAGGGAGGACTTGACTGCAGCAGGATATACGATTGGTTCTGCAAAAGAAATTCATCGCATTGTAAGTGAAGATGGAGATACAACAAAACTATTGCTTAATCTAACAGATAATAATTCTGTAGAGACTGTTTTAATGCAATATGACCCATCTAAAATCGGAGGTCATCCACGTTCAACCATTTGTGTTTCTACTCAAATAGGATGTGCAATGGGATGTGTATTTTGTGCAACAGGTCAAATGGGATTTGAAACAAATCTAAAAGCAGAACACATTATATCCCAGGTAATTCATTTTGCAGAAATATTGCAGCAAAGAGGAGAACATGTAACAAATTTAGTTTTTATGGGTATGGGTGAACCTATGGCAAATTATGATGAAATGATTCGAGCTGTAAAAATTTTAACACATGATAGGGGATTTGGATTAGGTCAGAGGCATATTACTATCTCTACTATTGGAATTAAATCTGGAATTGAAAAACTATCTGAAGAAAATCTACAGATAGGTCTTGCAATTTCTCTCCACGCCCCAAACAATGAATTAAGAAAAAAATTAGTTCCTACTGCTACTCCTAATTCAGTAGAGGAAATAATTGAAATGGGTAGAAATTATTTTAAAAAAACTGGACGTCGTGTGACATTTGAATATGCACTTATGGCCGGAGTTAATGATTCTCCTGAAATTGCAACTGAATTGGCTAGGCTTTTAGAAGGAAACGGCTCCCATGTTAATTTGATCCCAATTAATCCAACTGCTGGTGATTTTCAGCGTCCATCAGAAAAAAATGTCCAAGAATTTGAACGAATTTTATCCAAGGCAGGAGTAAATTGTACAATTAGAATTGAAAAGGGCACTGAAATTTCAGCTGCGTGTGGTCAGCTTAGGACTGACCTCGTTGGTTAGACTAGCCCACTTTTCTAAGTCTTAAAATAGGGCTTTCGGAGATTTTACACACATGGCAACTAAGAAATCATCTGGTCGTTCACATGGATTTAAGCATAAATCAAGATCCATTATGACAAAAAAGGCCCCTAGAGGAGTGTCATTTTTGTTACGTGAATACAAAGAAGGTCAACAAGCACTTGTCATTATTGATCCAAGACAGCACAAAGGATTACCACACAGAAGATACCACGGAAAAGTAGGTGTAGTTACAAATGTTGGTAGACGTGCAGTTACACTTGATGTGAAATTAGGTGATAAAACAAAAACCTTAATCACTAGATTGGATCACATTAAACCATTCGGTGTATAATATGGAAGAAGTAAAAAAGAAACAAGCTATTTCTCTTGCAGAAGTCAAAGAAATTTTAGGTAAAGTTGATGTTGAAGAAATGGATCAAATTCAACGTTGGACATATGATTATGTTTCAAAATTTGTAACAACTGAACCGAAAGAGGCAAAAGAAATGAAAAAACGACTTGTCAAAGAATGTGAATTAACTGAAGATGAAGCTGTCGAAATCGTTAACATTAGACCTACAAGTTTAGCTGAATTACGTTCCTTTACATTTGGTTGGAAGAAATTAATTCTTGCTGAAACCCTAGAAAAAATGCTCAAAATAATCAAGGAGCTTTCGTAACTTTTTAGGAGCATTTTATTTTGTATCGGGCACAACCCCCAGCTAGAAAATATGAGGAGTATGCATATGTATTGGATTTCAATTCTAGAGGTAAGTCATCCACTGTAAGAGGAAGGGATGGTATTATCATCACTGCTATCGGAGAGGATCGATTGACTCTTTTAGAAGTTCTTGGAATTCCAAATTCTACATTTGAGATTGGTGAGAAAATCTATATCGGAAAAGAAGGACGAACTAAAGTTCTATCTGTTTTGGGAAAGATGGAGTATGATAAAATTTCATCATCTGCTCAGAGTGAATTGGAATCAGTAGTTGAAACTATTGTAACTGCAAATGAGCAAAAATTTGTTTCATATCTAAACAATGCACAACCACTGACACCTAGAATTCATGCACTGGAATTAATTCCAGGAATTGGAAAAACATACATGAAAACAATGCTAGAGGAAAGAGAAAAGAAAGCATTTGAAAGTTATCAGGATTTACAAGATCGTGTTGGATTTAAAGAACCAATTAAACATATTTCAGAGAGAATATTGGATGAAATTACAGGCGAAAGTAGAATGAATCTCTTTGTAAAGAGATGATAAAACGAAAACGTCTTGGCCAACACTTTCTAACCTCAAATTCTATAGCAAACTCCATAGTTTCTGAGGCTAACATTACAAAAAACGATGTTGTCTTTGAAATAGGAACTGGTCAGGGAATCTTAACTTCTCTTTTATGTCAAAAAGCTAAAAATGTAATTTCAGTTGATTTGGATGAAGAATTAATTAGAAATGCCAAATCAAAATTTTCAAGTATAGATAACTTGGTCTTAAAATCTGGTGATGGCTTGGAAAAAAAAGAAGATTTCACCATTTTTGTTTCAAATCTTCCCTATTCTAGGAGTAAGGATGCAATTGAATGGCTGGCACAGACTTCGTTTTCACATGGGGTAATAATGGTTCAAAAAGAATTTGCTGACAAATTACTTGCAATATCTTCCAAACAACGAAAAGCTGTAAGCATTATTGCCACGTCTGCATTTGAAATAACAACTCTATCAAAAGTAGGCAAAAATAATTTTTCTCCTCCGCCAAAAATTGATTCTACAATTCTAAAAATAGTTAAAAAAAATAATTTATCTAAAGATCTTATACAAACAATCAATAAAATATTTTCATATAGGAGAAAAACAGTTAAAAATATTTTAAAACAATTTGGTAAGGCGTCTACAATAGATAAACGAGTGGATGATCTTTCTGGAGATGAAATAATTAATCTTGCAAACCAAATCCTTGAAAAATGATGAGTATCCTCCTTCTGAGGATACTTTTTTCATCGCAAATAACATTGAACATGAAAAAGGAAAGTTTGCTTTAGATGTTGGAAGTGGTTCAGGATATCTTACAAAATTATTATCTAAAAATTTTTCATTAGTTGTTGGAACTGATATTAATTGTGATGTGCTACAACACCAAACTTCTTACAAAACAAAGAATTTGATTTGTTGTAATGGTTCAGATGCTTTAAAGATAAAATTTGATTTTATCGTATGTAATCTGCCTTATCTTGCAACTGATGATATAATAGATATTGCAACAGACGGTGGGGAAGAAGGATTTGAAATTCCTAAAAAAATATTTGATTCAATTATTTCTAATATGACTGAAAACGGTAAATTTATTTTTGTTACATCATCATTGTCAAACTATCAAAAGTTGATTGATTATGCTCAAAAATTAGGCTTGAAAACAAGAATAATGGCAAAAAAGAAACTTTTCTTTGAAGAATTAATTCTTGTAGAATCTATTAGGTAATTATTTTCTTAAATTTTCTTTGGCATATGTGATAATTGCATCAGTCATTTGTGTAGTGGATGCGTTACCACCAATATCCCATGTCACTGCCTTTCCTTCATTGATTACTTTGTCAGTTGCATCAAATATGGCGTCTCTGATTTCTCTTTCACCCATATAATCTGCCATCCAAGCTCCTGATAGAACAGTTGCAGTTGGATTTACTTTGTTTTGCCCTGCAAATTGTGGAGCACTTCCATGTGCTGCTTCAAACATTGCATAGTTGTCTCCAATATTGGCAGAATAAATTAATCCAATTGAACCTACAAGTGCTGATGCTAGCTCAGAAATAATATCCATAAATAAATTGGTACTGACTAGTACTGCGCCGTTAAACTGCTCCGTTGCAATCACCATCTGTTGTGCCATGTTGTCTATGTAAATTTCAGATAACTCAATTCCCGTTCCTTCTACTGCTTTTTGTGTTTCTTCCCAAAATATTCCGTCAGTTTGTTTTAGGATATTTCTTTTTGTTATTGCAACCATTTTTTTCATGTTGAATTTGTTTGCCCAATCTACTGCAGAGTTAACCAGTCTTCTACTTCCTTGTCTTGTAATCTTTCTGATTGCTATTGCCGCATCATCTGTAATTTTTGCTTCTACACCTGTATAGAGTCCTTCAGTTGCTTCTCTAAAACATACACAATCAAGTTTTCTATTTGGTGTCAATCTATCATAAGTTTTAGTTGGTCTGATGTTTGCATAAAGATCAAATTTCTGTCTTAATGTGACTGCAACACTTCTGGGTGCCCCTGGAACTGGAATTGTTGTAGTTGGGCCTTTGAAACAGCAGTCTGATTCCTCTAAAATTTTCATGGTTGCATCTGGAATGTATGATTTGTCTTTTCTACCGTTTTTCTCCCATTGCTCTGAACCTACCTCACAAAGAATTAACTCTGATTGAAAATTGCATTCCTTTAAGACTTTCAACATTGAATCTACAACTTCGGGTCCAATTCCGTCTCCTTTCATTACTGCTGCTTTTTTACTCAAAACTGCAAGATTTCGAAGTGTTTATTATTTAATTCTACCTTGTATTTTGAACTATTTTCTATATTTTTCTATAGAGATGATTTAATACCTAACTTGATAAATAATATTCAAATGCTGATAGTTCAAATCTCTGATCTTCATGTGGGCTCTCAATTTTTACAAGAAAAATTTGATATCTTGGTAAACGAAGTGAATGAACTAAACCCCGATGTGATTGTAGTTACGGGTGATTTGACAAATGAGGGATTGATGAGTGAA
>CALNZF010000082.1:0-8138 GCA_942490965.1 uncultured Nitrosopumilaceae archaeon
AGGTGGAACAATGAGAACATCTGGAAGTTATACAGTTGAAGTCACTTATGGAACACAAAATCGTGTAGCAACAACATCATTCGAATTCGGCGGATCTACAGGTATTCCAACTAAAGGTCCATCATCTATAACTGATACAACAGTTTCAGTTGAAGGTTCTAGTGATTTGATAGGATATGAAATTACAGGCGGAAAATTATTAAGTATCATGCCTGATGTGGAAGCAAATTCACTAATCATATCTATTGATGCTACAAGCGATGGTTCACTAACACTCACAATCCCTAGATCCATATTGGATGCAACAATGAATGGTCAAGATGACGACTTTTTCGTCTTAATTGATGGAGAAGAAGTAGACTTTGATGAAACAACATCATCAACAAATAGAATACTCACCATTGCATTCCCAGCAGGGGCTGAAGAGATTGAAATAATCGGTACATTTGTAGTCCCAGAATTTGGTACAATTGCAGCTATGATTCTTGCTGTAGCAATTATCTCAATAATTGCAATTTCTGCAAAATCAAAACTTAGTATTATACCAAGATACTAAATTTCATCTTTTTTCCATTTTTAAATATACATAAATAACAATAATGTTGGATAAAATTAGTATGAATTTTAAACGTTCTACAACATCTATGGCAATCGCCCTCATGGCACTGTCATTAGTTTCAATGACCTCAATTCAGCAAGATGCTTTTGCACAACAAAGTCAAGGGATGTCGATCACAGCAACAGCCGATAAAGGCTCAACCACAATTACCGTTATGGGTAAAACAGTTTCAACTCTTACAGATGTTACGTTCAGAGTAACATCTCCAAGTATGAATGTGGTGGAAATAGGTCAACTTTCACCAGACAGCGATGGTACTTTTGTAAAAGAATTCAAAATCGGAAAAACATGGACCGAGGATGGACTTTATAAAATTACAGCAATGCAAGGTATAGGAAATAATTCATTATACACACTAAACGTGCTTGTTGAAGTAGTAAATGGTATGGCTGAAAGAACTTCTATAACAGAATCTAATATGGAAGCAATATTCACACCAAACGAAAACAATGCTGCAACAGATGCAGGACTTATGCTTGATGCAATAATTATCGAGAATGGTTCTTCAATGTTCGAGGTTACAGGAATAACTGATAGAGTAAGTCAAGACATCACATTGAAAGTAATTTCACCAAATGGAAATGTGGTAAAAGTGGCTCAAATATCACCAATGCTTGATGGAAACTTTGCTGCAGAAATCAAAGTCGGTGGACCATTATGGAAACAGAATGGATTTTACACTGTAAATGTACAACAATTTGACGATCCAAAATATACTGCTTCAGCTGAAGTAGACATTAAGGACGGAGTTGTAGTACCAGAATTTGGTACAATTGCAATGATGATTCTAGCAGTAGCAATTATCTCAATAATTGCAGTATCTGCAAAATCAAGACTAAGTATTATTCCAAGATACTAAAAGTTACACAACTTTTTTCTCATTTTTAAATATACATAAATAGAGACGGGTGTAAATCGCAACAAGATGAACAACCGTACGACGTTCGCGCTACTAGCCATTTTGACTGCAGTCGGTACTTTAACCGTGTCATCAGCATATGCTCAAACAAATCCAGCATGTGTTGGCTGTTCTATGGAAGATGCTAAAGTAATGGCATCAGATGCACTCAAAAGTGCAATACCAGTATCTGTTTGGACAGACAAAACAGATTATGGACATAGTGACATGATTATAGTAGAAGGCCAAGTAGCAAATACATCTGGATTTCCAGTTACACTAACTGTGATTAGTCCTCTAAACTCTATCGTTACAATTGATCAACTCGTTGTAGCAGACGATGGAAGTTTTAAGACAACAATAAACACAGCAGGTGCAATATGGAAATACGACGGTACCTACACCATTAAAGTAAACTATGGTAGTGCTGAAAAAAGCAACAGTGCCAAAGTTAAACTAACAGGTGGAGTTGCATACGCACCAAACTACCAAGCACCAACATCAGGAAAACAATGTAGTGTTAATGAATTATCTGCAAGTGGTCAATGTGTACCATTTAGCATTTCAGGTGGAATGGTAACCAGTGCAACCATCAATTCTAATGACAATTCAATTGTCATTATGATCAACGCTAAAGATGATGGAACCCTAACAATAAGTCCATCAAAAACAGTCCAAGATGGTATCTTCATGGTACTAGTAGATGGACAAGAATGGGATGATGTTGAAATTGTTGCAAACAAAGTAACAGTAAAGTTCCTAGCAGGCGCTGAGAAAATTGAAATTTTAGGTACCTTTGTGATTCCAGAATTTGGTACAATCGCAGCTATGATTCTAGCAGTAGCAATTATCTCAATAATTGCAGTATCTGCAAAATCAAGACTAAGCATTATACCAAGATATTAAAAGTCACACAACTTTTTTCATTTTTTCATTTTTTAATAGTAAAGGAAATATACAAACGGGGCATTGTGAAATTTGTGGATTCTAGAATATTATTTAGTATTATTTTATTATCAGTAATTTCAATGAGTTCAGCATTTGCAGAATCATCTCTAATTTCAGTTCAAACAGATGATAACCAATACGATGAAGGAGACACAATTGTAATTTCAGGACAAGTTACTACAATAGTAGGAAGTACACCTGCAACACTGCAATTGTTTAATGATGGGAATTTGATAGATATTGCACAGATTACCATAGCACAAGACGGAAGTTATTCACATACAGTAATTGCAGAAGGTCCACTATGGAAAAAATCAGGAGATTATACAGTTAGAGTGTCATATGGAGAAGGAAACATTGCAGAATCAGAGTTCAGTTATACACCAAAATCAGACGTAACAACAACTACAACCAATTTTGAAGTAGATGCAGGAAGTCACGGAACTTTTGATGTTAAATATACTATCAAAGGAGCCACCGTCAAAGACATGGTAGTAGATTCAGATATCTTTGCATTAATAGTACAAATCGAATCTACAGATGAAGGAGATATCACACTAGAACTACCAAGAGAATTCATAGGTGCAGAAAAACAAGACGGTAAAGATGACAAATTCATAATTCTAATAGATGGGATCGAAGTGAATTACGGAGAAATCTCAAATGTGGGCGGAGATTCTAGAACAATATCAATTGAATTTGAACAAGGTGATTCAGATATTGAAATAATTGGAACTTATGTAATTCCAGAATTTGGCACAATTGCAATGATGGTTTTAATCATAGGAATTATGGCAACAGTTGTAATTGCTAGAAATAAATTTCAAATTACCATTTAGGTTTTAGCTTCAAAGGAATATTTTTCTTTAAATGGAGAAAATGATCTTAATTCTTTAACTATTTTTTTTAGTGAAATTACAGTTTCTTCAATTTCTTTTTCATTATTGAACACCCCCATCGTCAATCTAAGAGAACCTGTGATCTGTTCATGAGAAAATCCCATTGCCTGTAAAACATGAGAAGCCCTTTGAGTATTAACAGAACATGCAGAACCAGTAGAAGCCGCAATCCCAAATTCATCAAGTTTGATAATAAGATCTTCTCCATTAACACCAAGAAAAGTAAAATGAGCATTGTTTGGCAATCTAGATTGAGGATCACCATTCAAAGTTACTTCGGGAATTTCATGCAATACTTTTTCAATTAAAATATCACGAAGTTTAGAAACATATTGAATATTTTCATTTAAATTGTTTTTAGCAATTTCACATGCTTTTCCAAACCCAACAATATTAGCAACATTTTCAGTACCAGAACGTAATCCATGTTCTTGACCACCCCCTAAAATCACAGGATCAATGACAATACCATTTTTAATAAACAATGCACCTATCCCCTTAGGACCATGAAGTTTATGAGATGAAATAGATAGTAAATCTACGCCTAGTTCTTTGACATCAATAGGGATTTTGCCAACTGCTTGTACAGCATCTGTGTGGAAGGGTATTTTGTGTTCATTACATATTTTAGCAATTTGAGAAATTTTTTGAACTGTCCCTACTTCATTATTTCCAAACATAATAGAAACAAGACAAGTTTTATCAGATATGCAATTTTTTAATTCCAATGGATCAACCATTCCAAATTTATCTACAGGCAAATAATCAAGATCAAATCCGTTTTGAGATAATTTCTTACAAGGCTCTAAAATCGCATCATGTTCAATTAGAGATGTGATAATTTGATTAGATGAAACATTAATTGGAATTCCTCTCAATACAGTATTGTTTGATTCAGTACCACCAGAAGTAAGTAAAATTTCAGAAGGATCAGCATTAATCAAGGATGCAATTTGCTTTCTAGCCTTTTCAATAGCCTTTTTTGCCAATCTACCATATCTATGAATAGATGAGGCATTGCCATATTGTTCTTTAAGGTATGGCAACATTGAATCTAAAACATCATCATGAATTTGAGTAGATGCAGCGTTATCTAGATATATCAATCTGCAATCACATTAATTTTTCCAGGTTTATACCCTTCCGGATCAACTTCAACAGAAGTAAAACCAATCATCTTTAATTTTTCAGTAATTTGTTTCAAGATAAGTTCATCAAATCTAGACAACATTTGTTTTTCAACTTCAATTTTTGCAGAACCGTTAATATCACGAACTCTAACTTGTTTTACTTTTGTGAGCTGTTTAACAATATTTTCACCAAATTCTATTCGGATTAATTTTTCAGCAGTTACTCTTTGACCCCATGGAATTCGTGAAGCCAGGCAAGAATTTGATGGTTTATCAAATACAGATAATCCAATCATTTTGGCAGATTCTCTAATTTGGGATTTTGAGAAATTAGTTTCTACAAGCGGACTTCTAATGCCATTTTGTTTTAATGCTTCAATTCCAGGCCTATAATCACCTAAATCATCAACATTAGTCCCATCAACTATAATCTCCACATTGTGCTCTTTTGCCACATTTACGAGATGTTCCCCTAATTCCATCCTACAATGAAAACATCGATTGGAGTCATTTTTTGTAAAATCTTCATTCTCAAGTTCACTATAGTCTAAAAAGATCTGGCTAATTCCTATTTCTGAGCAAATTTGTTTAGATGTTTCTAGTTCTTCTTTAGACAAAGTCTTGTAATCAGCAGTTACTGCAATAGCAGAATTTCCAAGTTTTTGAAATGCAGCATATGCAACAAGAGCACTATCAACACCTCCAGAAAGTGCAATAATGACTTTGTTTTTATCATCAAACCAATTTACAAGTTCATCAAGTTTCGTCATTTATGAATCTCCAATTTTTCAATTTCTTTTCTCAATAATACTTCTGTTTCTTTAATTGATTTATCAAGAACATTAGAGATTTTTTTCAAATCATCAAACTCTATTTTAAAATCAATTTTTCCTTTAAATGATGATTTTTTGTAGTGAACATGAAATAGTTGATCATTCAAAGTAATGGAAACATCATGGTTTGTTCTAGGAACAATAAATCGATTAGAATCTGAAATTCTAATTCCCAAAGTGCCAGTTTCCAATACCAGTAAGTCCATAATTTCATCAACAGTTTCACTAGTGCAAATTACAGATACAAGATTTGTAGGTCGGCCTTTCTTTGTGATTCCATGATAAATTGAGACATCTCGTGCTCCTTTTCCCATAACTTTTTCAATCAGATTTCCCAAAATTTCGCCTGAAACATCATCGACATTCGTTTCAAGGATTTTTACAGAATCCATTTCAAAATCATTGTCAGTTCCTCTTACAAGTTTTAGGACATTAGAAAAAGTTTCAAAATCTTTTTGTCCTGCACCATACCCAATGGATTTTAATTTTAATTGAGGGTAATATTGTACAGATTCATCAGCCAAATTTACCAAAATACAGGCCCCAGTTGGAGTCGTGAGTTCCTCATTTGCATTATTTCCTTTAATTTCCAAATTTGAATTTTTGAAAATCTCAAGAATAGCACTTGCAGGATTTGACATTGTACCATGTGAAAATGTCACAGAACCACCTCCAACTGCAACAGGCAAACAAAGAATTTTTTCATCAAATAGCCCTAAATCTTCTAACGCAATTGTAATTCCAACAATATCCACTAGAGTATCAATACTTGATGCTTCGTGAAAATGAACAGATTCTTTAGAAATTCCATGAATTGTTGATTCTGAAGAAATTAGTGTATCAATACATGATTCAGCAAAAGACGTAGCTTTAGCAGATAATTTAATTTCTTGAACAGATTTGAGAATTGCAATTTTAATTTCAGAACCTTTTCTTTCATGAACATCTTCATCAATTTCTAAAACTAGATGAAGTGCTTGAACTCCATGTTTTTGAATTTTTTCAAAATCAATTTTTTTTATCGTAGAATTAGAAAGAAATTTTTCTGATTGTTTGATTCCTAAAATAATCTTATTTTTATCAGCACCAAGATCCACTAATGAACAAAGAAGCATATCTCCAGATATGCCTGCAATCTGAGGATCAATTACAAGAACCATGATTAAAAATTATCAAAAATGCTTATAAATTCGACTAATAATTCACGAATTTCATTAGATTTAATTATTCAAAATCAACACCAATTTTCATGATTACTATAATTGGTTCAGGTAAAGTAGGTGGAGATGCAGCATTATTCTCAGCTTTAAAGCGATTAGATGATCAGATATTATTACTTGATGTAGCTGAAGGACTTCCTCAAGGAGAAGCAATGGATATCAATCACATGTTGTCTGAACAAGGAATTGATGTTGAAGTAAAAGGTTCAAACAATTTTGCAGATATGAAGGGATCAAATGTAGTTGTAGTAGTAGCAGGTTCTGGAAGAAAACCGGGAATGACTAGAATGGACCTTTTAAAAATAAACGCATCAATTGTAAAGAGCGTAGTAGAAAATGTAAAAAAGTATGCAGATGACTCTATGATAATTCCAGTAACAAATCCACTTGATCCTATGGCTTACATTACTTACAAGGTTTCAGGATTTGACAGAAGTAGAGTGTTTGGAATGGGAGGAATGCTCGATTTATCAAGATTTAGACAATTTATTCATGAAGCAACTGGACATTCACGGGATTCTATTAGAGCACTAGTGATTGGAGAACATGGAGAAAACATGTTACCATTGCCAAGATTTTCATCAGTGTCTGGAATTCCTTTATCATCTTTTCTTCCAAAAGAAAAATTAGATGAGTTGGTTCTAAATACAAAACAAGTTGCAGCCAAAGTAATTGAATTGAAAGGAGCTACAGTTCACGCTCCAGGAAATGCAATCTCTGCAATTGTTGAGTCAGTTGTAAGAGATAGAAAACAAGTTATTCCAGTTGCAACTTATCTTGATGGAGAGTATGGTCACTCAGATGTCACAATAGGAGTTCCAGCAATCATCGGAAAGAAAGGTGTAGAAAAAATTATCGAATTAGACCTAAATGATGAAGAAAAGCAAGTCTTTGATAAAGCAGTTCAAAGCGTAAAGAGTGCCATCGCAGGCATTGAGATCTAAGCATTTTTTTAGACTAGGAAATAAAATTTATCAATGGAAATTCACGAAATTTTAGAGTCATTAAAAAAAGGAAAAATTTCAGTAAATAATGCAAAAAAACTTTTGTCACTGTATTCTATTGAAGAAGTAGAAGGATTTGCTAAAATCGACATAAACAGAAGAAAGAGAAGAGGGATTCCAGAAGTGATTTTTGCAGAAACAAAAGAATTAGATGAGATTAAAAAAATTGTTAAAAAAACGCTGGAAAAGACAAATTCAGTAATAATATCAAGAATTAAGAAAGAAGATCATCCAAAAATATTATCCTTTTCTAAGAAATTAAAAGTAAAAATCAAAACTGGAAAAAATTCATCGTCATTACTATTATTTAAAAAACCAATTAAATTTCATGGAGGAAAAATAGGAATTATGACTGCAGGTACATCGGATATTGGAGTTGCAGAGGAATCGAGATTAATGTGTGAAGCAATGAATTGTAAATGTATTACAAGTTATGATGTAGGAGTAGCAGGAATTCAAAGAGTATTTCCAATTCTTAAAAAAATGATAAATGAAGATGTGGATTGCATCATAGTTGCAGCAGGAATGGAAGGTGCGTTAGCTACACTTGTATCAACATTAGTAGACATTCCAATCATAGGCATTCC
>CALNZF010000083.1:0-16111 GCA_942490965.1 uncultured Nitrosopumilaceae archaeon
ATTGCTAATGATTCATTGGATTTGATCTTAATAATTACAACAATTGCAAGTGCAAATTTTGTTGTTTCTTTTATTTATTGCAACATGAAAATTAAAGAAAACAAAGAATTACAAGAAAGAAATCCTTATCGCTGATGAGCAGATTGAGCAATTGCTGACAAATTTATGAAAAGCTAATAACATTTAGGCCAATTTTACAATTTTATTTGTCTGTGCTCCGTTTTTCAAGATTTGCTCCACTAGACAATTTGTTGTAGGGGGAAATTTCATTTACAGTTTTCCAAAAATCAGGACATCTCTGTACAGATGAAAAACCGGCATGGCAAATTCAACTGTTTCATCTACGACTGCACCTGCAAGAGAACACTATTCGATCTTTACTGTTCATCTGAATCCATCATCCATTTTCATTGGAATTCTGCATCATTTTTCTATTTTCTTTCCTCTTCGATCATAATTTTTCAAATTTGAATTTATCGCATTTTGTTTCTTTATCCTGTTCACTATCTTGGAGAATCTGATGTTCTAATTTCATTTACAATTGCAGAAACTTTTCATTGGTTTCAATCAATATGTCGCATTTTTTTTTCGAATTTCAGAATTCATGACAATATCTCGGAATTCTCATTAGTATTATCACATGATTGTTATTTTTGACAATCAAGCACCCCTTTAGTATGGTGAAAAATAATGGTTAGAATTACAAAAATATGGTGCTTTATGAGTAAAAATATTTGATTGTATTTTTAAAATAGATTCTTAAGAATTTGTGGTGTATTATCTATTTTTGCAAATCGCCCTGATGATCAGTTAAACAACACGCACATTGTTTTGGTGCAACATTCATCAATTTTTATTACGGTCATAAGAACCACAATTACAATGTTCATGATTTTAAAGAATACTTGGTAGCAATGTCTGTCACATTTTGACTAAATGTCTACGATAATTTTTCATTTCAGATACGGTCAAAACTTGTACTTTCATTACAGTTATGATTACAATTCCTGCTTTTTTGCAACATTCGCATGCACGGCCTACTTAATGCGGTCACATCCTTATTGGCCGTTATTTTAAATAAAATATTTGCTTGTTTTCAATTATGAAAATGCAAATTGATATCGTAATTTTTTGCCAGAGCCTGATTTTTCAAATGTGAGAATTAATATTGATTTACTGCTTTTTTATCTACAAAATGTCCAGTTGCACCGTCTAGGGTTTTAATTGGTTTGATATTGACAAAATCCATTGAAAGTTTTAGAAAGAAACGGAAAAAGCATTATCTTTCCATCAATATTGGCGTCTTCACACATACCTTGTGATATAGATGAGAAGGGTTCCAATTCCGAATATAAGATGGATATTCTGAAATCAAAGGTCGAGATAGCCAATGTTTTATTGAAGTTACAGGAGAACACAAAGAAGAGGAAAAAAGAAAACTATCTAAGAAAGAGTGTCTCATACTATCAAACAATTCCAGGAAAGTAGCAAAACTAATACGGTATTGACATAACATACAATAAAAACAAACCTACACCTATTCAAAAGAAAAAATCTGTTAATGTGCAGTAATTATCTTTTATCTTTAAATGGTACAAATCCTCGTAGAGCAATACCAATTTTAGTTTGCAAAAAGACTGGACCTATTGGTTGTCCTCTATGATATTATTCTGTATAATGAACCAACAAAGCACTATCCATTACTGGTAATACTGAAAATGATATTTTCACCATGTTAGCTAGAAATTAATTGTTTGATTCGGCAATATTTTATTTTATGGAACGCATTTGATGAGTACTCCGTATTCACCGAAACTCGAACTAGGCCAATTGAATCCATATACATACGCGGTGTACATCATAAAATGAGAAAATGTTTAATTCATTTGAACAAACAACTGTTTCGATCAAATACACAAATTCTATTAAAATTTCGAAAACTAAATCAAAAGATTGATTTGGTTTTCCGAAGTCATTATCAACATGTTCAGTACTAGCGAATCAAGTTATGTGGGATTGTTTGTTCAAATGAACAAACATTTTCTCATTTTTATGATAATCCACTGCAGTAACAGAAAGTATGGATTCAATTGGCCTAGTTCGGAGTTTCCTCTGCAACGACTGAATTATTAATACAGATTACTTTCATCAAATGTGTATGATTCATAAAATAACATACTTTGAATCCAAACAATTGGCTCCAGGAGTTTATCTTCAAGACATAGTCAATGAATTTCTAGCCCAACATGGTGAAAATATCATTTCAGTATTACCAGTAATGGATAGTGCTTTGTTGGTTCATTATACAGAATAATATCATATGAGTGACTTAACCAATAAGATTCCAGTCTTTTTACAAACTAAAATTGGCATTAGAACTAACTCTACGAGGATTTAGCCACCATTTTAAAGATAAAAAGATAATTACTGCACATTAACAGATTTTTTTCTTTTGAATAGGTGTAGGTTTTGTTTTTGGTAATGTTATATCAATACACCATCAGTTAGTTTTGCCTTTACTTTTCCTGGAATGATTTTTTTCAGATAGGGGAATTGTTTGATAGTATGAGACACTATGTCTCTCTTTTCTTAGATAGTTTTTCTTTTTTTCCTCTTCTTTGTGTTCTCCTGTAACTTCAATAGAATTATCAGTTACATTGAGCTTTTATCTCATTCTTTTTGATTCCAGGAGTATCCATCTTTATTCGGAATTGGGTTCCTTCATCTATAATATCACAAGATGTGTGAGGCATAGATATTGATGGAAAAGATGAAAATGCTTTTTCCATTTCTTTTCTAAAACTTTCAATGGATTTGTCAATATCAAACCAATTAGAACCCCTAGACGGAGTTACGGCAGAACTGGGTTTTGCTAGTTTTTTTGCCATGACAGTAAGGTATAAAAAAAGTATTAAATCAATATTGTAAATTCTCACATTTGAAAATCAGATGCAATAAAGAATACAATATTAATTTGCATTTTCATAATTGAAAACAAGCAAATATTTTATTTAAAACAACATTACAATAGGATCATGACCACATTAAGTGAATTACGTGCATGTAAATCCTGCGGAAATGTATTTACCAAAAAAGCAGGAGTTGTAATCATAACTAGTTGCCCTCATTGTAATGGTACAAGTTTTGACACCGTATCTGAAAATGAAGAATTATCGTAGACATTTAGTCAAAGATAATTTTCACATGTGATAATTTTAGACGAGTTTAACTACCAAAATTGTTCTTTAAAATCATGAATAATTCTTGTAATTGTGGTTCTTGTGGCCATGAAAAAATTGATGAATGTTACACAAAACAATGTGCATGTTGTTTAACTGATCATCAAGGGGCATTTGCAAAAAATAGATAATACACTACAAATTCTTAAGAATCCTATTTTAAAAATACAATCAAATCAACCAATATTTTTACTCATAAAGCACCATATTTTGTAATTCTAACCATTATTTTTCACCATATTTACAATTAAAAGAGAATTCTTGATTGTCAAAAATAACAATCATGATAATACTAATGTAAAGAATTCCAGATAATATTGTCATGAATTCTGAAATTCAAAAAAAGATCGACGATATTATGATTGAAACCAATGAGAAAGTTTCTGCAATTGTAAATGAAATTAGAGACATCAGATTCTCCAAGATGAATGAACAGGATAAAGAAACAAAATGCGATAAATTAAGAGAAGAATTTGAAAAAATTATGATCGAAGAGGAAAGAAAAATAGAAAAAATGATGCAAGATTCCAATGAAAATGGATGATGTAGATTCAGATTATGAAACAGTAAAGATCGAATAGATGATTCTCTTACGGGTGCAGTCGTATTCAAAGATGAAACAGTTGAATTTGCCATGCCTGGTTTTTCATCTGAAGTTGCAAGAGGTGTCTCTGATTTTTTAGAGGAAAAATAAATGGCTCCCCCTACAACAAATTGTCTAGTGGAGCAAATCTTTGAAAAAAACGAACACAGACAAATAGGAATTATAATTTAAATTATTTTTCGTATTGTGCTGTCTTTTTCATAAATTTGTCAACAAGTTCTTCAATCTGCTCATCAGCGATAAGGACTCTTTCTTGTAATTCTTTATTTTCTTTAATTTTCATCATTACAATAATAAAAGAAACAACAGAGGCTACACTACCAATTATTGTAATTATTAAGATCAAATCCAATGAATCATTTACTTCATGGCTTAAAATAGAATCTCGACCATTGGATGCTTCCAAATTATCAGGATCCACTTCTAATGCTTCGTCATAATATCTTAAAGCATCATCATTGCGGCCCAAGTTCTCTAAAACATTTGCCTTTCCAATTAAAGCATTCAAATTATCAGGATCTAGTGATAGTACTCTATCATAAAGTTGCTCTGCTTTAATATTTTTATTTTCAAGAAAATTTAGTTCTGCCATGCCCAGCATTGCAGCAATATTATTCATGTCAATCTCTAGCACGTCATTAAAAACATCTCTTGCCAAAGCATATTCTTCTATGTCCAAATACACATGCCCTTTTCCATTTAATGCTTCAGCATTATCCAAATCGAGTTGTAATACTGTATCAAATAAGCGGATAGCATCACCATATTGGTTCATGTTAGATAATGCATTTGATTTAGCAATCAATGCAAAAATATTATTCTGGTCTTTCTCTAACACTATATCAAAAAATAATATAGCATCATCGTACTGTTGTTCTTTCATTAACACAGTCCCACTTCCAATAAGTGCATCAGTGTTGATTCTATCCATTCTCAAAACAAAATTAAAGGAATCTAGTGAATCCTCATATTGATCAAGATTGTATTGAGAAATCCCCTGCCCATTTAACGCAATAATGTTATTTGGTTCAAATTGTAAAACCTTTTCAAAATTTTGAAGTGCTTTCACATACTTTCCTTGGATTAGACGAATCTTTCCTTTTTCATTTAAAGCATCGATATTATCTGGATCGACATCAAGAATTCTATTTAATTCAATTATGGCACTGTCATAATCTTTATCATTAAGAAAATTTCTGGCATTTTGGAATAACGATGAATCATCAATAGTTTCTGCAAACACGGTAGGGACAAAAAAGCCAATAAAAAACAATAAAATGAAATATTTGCTCATCATGAATTCCTTTTTCCCTCTAAAATACCCGTAGAGTTAGTCCTGCACCTGCAACCAGCCTGCAACCATCCAACATGTTATTGGTGATGTTTATTCAGAGATTTAAGGAATATGAACGATTTATTCAAAATCCATCAAATAGAATCCATAAAAAATTGAACCGTTTTTGCAAATCAGATAAATCTTTTGTCAACACTTGCAGAGAAAAATCATAATGAAAAACAACTTTCCAAGATAGATTTCATATCACCATAAAATAGATTAAAAATAGTCTACAAACCCTCTTTGCAATAAAATTATTCCAGTAGATTCAGTTAAACAAACTGCTTTTCCATTAGATACTTTCTCAAATAATTCCAACCCCTCATTACAGATAACATCACTTGAATCAGATCCAGATCTCATCTGCTTTAATGGAGATTGGAATTCATCTGACTCTATCCCATATTCAAAGGATAAAAGCAAACTCTTTGCACTAGGACCAGTTATTTTTACATCATACTCTCCAAAGTCTCTCAATGTTCCAGTTGTAAGTACGGTCTCAGTAAATTTAGCAGAATCAGTTAATTGAAGATCCTTATGATATACAGTAACACCTTTTGGCGATATAACATCAAGAGAAATTTCATATAATTGCATAGAGTTTTGTATTATTCCTGAAATGATTATTTCATCACCGCTTTCATAGAATTTTTTGTCTGTAATTCCATGGATTTGATTAGCCAAAACATGATCTTTTGGAATAGATGTTCCAATCACATCAGTCCCCACAACTTTAACTTGTCTAACATGATCTCCCAAGGTCATTGTTAATGTAGTCAGGTCATTGATTTTTGTTAACTCATAGTTTGTGGTTTGTTTGTCATTTATCCAAACAGATTGGGGGTTTTTGATCAGACTTTCAAGTAATACAACTGTAAATTCATCATTATTTATTTTTCCTACAAAATTAAAAGTGAGACTATTGCGCATAGTATCCACATCCACATTTACCAAATTTCTTTCTACTTTGTATGCCAGATCTATAGGTGATTCAGATACGCCACTCCCTACGTTATGAAATATTTGAAACCCAGTATCAAGATTAATCACATTGACAATTCCAAACATCCAAGGGTGTATTTTACAAAAATATTTGATTTCGCCAATATTTCTCTCATCAAATGTTACAATGTACTTGCCACCAGGACCCATAAAGCCACTATCAAAAATTCCAGTTAACCCCAATTCAAGAGTCCCAGAAGTAATAGTGTGATCAACAGAGTCAGCATTTCCCCATTCTACTTTGTCTCCAGGCCTTACAGAAATTTCAGATGGTAAATAATGCGCAGGAGCATCAATTTCGGCAGAACCTGCAGGGATTTGCACCCTCCATGTTTCACCATGAACAGTTGTCGGGCCAAAAATAAAGATTAAAGCTAAAAAAAGTGAAATCAAAAGAATTTTTGAATCCATCCCATACATGAAATTTTTTATTATATTACTAGTAACATTGATTTTCAAAAATGAAAAGAAGAATTATGAAAGATATTTTAAAAGATACTGCATTATGGATAGACATAGATAAAATGACAAATAAAGTTTTTGAGCACGTATTGGTGCCATATAACGGATGCCCTGGAAGTCAAAAGGCTTTCAAAAAGGCAATCGACTTGGCACATCTGACAAATTCAAAAATAACAATTTTGACATGCTTAGAAGACAGAGCAACGTTCGGATTATTCAAAACCAAAACACAAAAACAAGAGTTTGAGAATGAACAAAAATTCGTCTTAAAAGAGCATCTCAAACTTGGAGAATATGCAAGGAAGAAAAACATTTCACCAGAGTCTAAGATAATTAAAAGCAATATGGCAGCACAGACAATTATCGAATTTGCAGATAAACACAGGGTGGATTTGATAATCATGGGAATGAAAAAGCGTACGAGGTATGAAAAAATGCATTATCCGAGTACTATCGAAGATGTTTCAAAGAATTTTCAGGGTGCAATTTTAATTTTAAATTAAAATTTTTAATTGTTTTTAAATATTTTATGAACAAAAAAGAGTGAAATATCAATCTATTTTTGGCTTTTTAACATCAGTTAACAAATTCATTATTGCTTCAGATGTGACTATTCCTATTACTTTACTAGGATTCTTTGGATCCACTACACGTATCATATCAAAAGGATGAGAGTTCATCTTTTGAATTACGGTAAAAAGATAATCATCAGGCAATGTTGTATGAAATTTTCTATACATTACATCTGCAATGGTGGTAAGATCACGTGTTTTTTTATGAGATTTGTCTATTTCTTTTTTTGAAACAATTCCTAACAAATTATCGTCTTTATCAAAAACAAGAAATGGTTTTTTTGGATCATTGTTTTCAGAAAATTCTTTTATAGAAACATCAGGGAGTGTTTTGGAATATGCAGTATTAATCACTGCAATTGCAGGAGTATCAGAAACTACCCTTCTAAAGAAAATTGGAACTAGTCCAAGCTCTGTTGTTCCAACCTTGAAAGGAGTGATTTTCTTTAGTTTGCGTTGAAGTTCAACGCTAGATATGATCATAGTGATCAGAGTGCCAAGAACCAGTAAAGAAAATAGTTTGTCATCCATAATGCCAGATTGTAATAGAGATAACATCAATGCCAAATCTACTGCACCTTTCGACATTACACCGTATGCAACAGTTGTCGCAGGTCGCATTTTGGCTATTCTTACAGCAATATACGAACTCAAAAACTTTACACCGGTCATAATTAGAATAAAAACTGCAATTATCCACCAATCTAATTCCAAAAATGCCAAACTGAAATGCAAACCAATTCCTGCAAAGAAAATCGGAATGAATATTCCATACCCTATCGCACTAATGTTTTTAGAGATTTCATGGTACTCATCTCGAGTCATTCTAGATACTGCGATTCCCAAGAGAAGTGCGCCTATTGCACCATGAACGCCGCTAATTTCTGCAAGATATGCAACAAGAAGAATCATTCCTATCACGATACCAAAATATGCTTCTTTGACACGAAGATGGTTTTTCATTAATCTGAAAAATTGAGGCAATCCATAAACTGAAGCAAGTCCGGCTACGCCAAAGAAAATAATCATTTTTGCAAAAAGCCAAAGCATTTCAGAGATTTCTAGAGATTCAGAGCTAGTATCTATTTGAATAAACACACTGACAAAAACAATTGCAATAAACTCTACGATTGCAGTTACAGTAAAAATTTCAAGGCCAATAGTGGATTTTAATTTTCCAAGATCACTGAGAACCTTTGCTGTAACCCCCAAACTAGATGCAGCAATCACACTTGCAATAGCAAATGATTGAATGAAATTCATATCTATGGCTAGTCCAAAAATACCAGCAATCACAAATGGGATTAAAAATGCAACAGCAGCGCCTGCAAAAATCCTGCCTTTCATCACCTTGAATAATCCAGCAACATCGATTTCTTCTAGTCCAATTAGAAAAAACAAGAAAAACACACCAATTGAAACAAAAAGTTCTATGGCTTCAATTGGGTGAACAATAGCCAAAAATGCAGGGCCTACAATTATTCCTGCAATAACATTTCCAAGAATTGTTGGCTGACCAATTCTATGAAGTAATTCGCCTCCAAGCTTTGATGCAATTACTAGCACTGCAATGAATAGAACTGCCTCAAATGACATACGTGATTATGAAATTAATTTTCCATAAGATAAACTGATCAATGGCCACCTCCAAAAAATTGGAAAATTTGTCTTCTCTCATAGATTGCAACAAAAATTAAAATTATTAATCCTGCAACCAAACTGACATATTCCGAAAAGAATCTAGATGAAACCTCCCATATACCCCTCCAAAATAAAACAAGGCCTATTCCAGTAATCAGCAAAATGATTGTGCGCTTAGTAGAAATATTATTTTTCAAGTTCAATCTATTTTATTTTGATAACAGGTTTTTAGATTTATAGATTGCATTGTAAGGAGTATGCTCCGATAATATTTCGCCAATATGTCTGTCCCAATGAATCCATCCTAAAAGTTATCACAGACTAATTTTCTTGATCAATACTTCCACCTTGACCATACAACACATGCATTGTAAAAGTATCAGTAATATCAGGATGATTTCGTAATCTTTTGATTATTTGCTCCACCCCATTAGGATCTGAAGTCCTAATTTTTATAAAAACATCATACTTTCCCCATATGCCATTAATTTCAATAATTTCTGGCAATTCCTTGAGTTCCGCAATTACGTTGGTTTCACGACCAGTATTACAATTTATGAGGATGTATGCTTGCATGGTTTTAATTATATTTATGATAAATAAAGATCACCGCTCAAATTACACATATTTGTAAAGTTAGACTCGAAACTTGCCACATTTGTCAAATACGATTTTTGAGATAAATTCTATGGAGAATTTCTTAGAAAAGGTTCTTGATTTTATAACATCACTTTCAGGATAAGACAATCTAAAAATTTTATTTTTTTATTATTTATTCAGATTCCAAATCTTCGTCTTCTTTCATCAAACTGTCCATAATATGCCCATGGGATAATTTCTGAAAAACAAACACAGAATCAGTAATCAATACAATTGCAACAACAAGTCCAATTCCAGAAATAATTAATGCCTTTAAGGAGTACTCACAAAATCCAAAACATAGCGCAATATTTGCAACATATGGTTGAATTACTGCAACAAACATCAAAATAAATCCAATAAAGAAAATATTTCGCAGTAATCTATGAAGAGGCTTTTCTTCCAACTTTGTAGTGTCAGTTGGGATTAATTTTGTAGATAAAATATCAGACATGTTTGTAACTAGTTTTTCAATTTTACCAAGCATTGCAATTACAGGATAAATAATTAACAGTACACTCACAATAGTTAATAATATTTCAGGGTCTATTGCTAATGGAATACCAATTTGGTTTATGACATTTACAATATCATCATTAAAGTAATCAATTACAGCTAGAATTGCGATTACTATCATTAAATTTACAAAGAATTTTGGACCGTATTCTTTGAGCATTTTATTAAATGAGTTATCATCATCTGATGAATTCATTAATTCATGGAAAAATCTACCTACAATGAAAATGGGTTTTAATATTTTCATTGGAACATAACTTGCCCTATCTGCATTTGTAGGCAGTATTTTTAACAGCAATGGCATACATAGCATCGTAGCTAACGTTACAAGCATTGTTACTGGATACAAGGTATCCCTTACAGAGCCACTGTCCACTGCCTGTTTTGCCATGATAAATGAAAATTCACCACGTGGCACCATAACAGACCCAATAGTAGAAGCACCATGGATATCATGGCCCCCAATAGACGCTCCAAAGAAATTGCCCACATATTTTCCAATAACTGCTAAAATTATGATAGGTATTGAGATTAATGCAACTTCAGGGATTGCCATGATGTTTACAAGCATTCCAATAGATACAAAAAATATCACCCCAAAGAAATCGCGTAACGGGAGAATCTTTTTAGTTATTTGTTCCGAATGCTTGGATGATGCAATAATCATTCCCATGATAAATGCACCAATTGCAGAACTTTGCCCCAGAAAATGAGCGAGAACTGCCAAACCAAAACCCAAAGCTAATGCAGTAATGAAGGGAGCTTCAGGAATATCCAACCCGTGAATTTTTTCTAAAAGTTTTGGAATTAGTTTGATGCCCAAACCTAGCGCTATCACAAAGAAAGTTAAACTCTGTAAGACTAAGATTCCAATTCCAGTGAAATCAAGGTCTGCACCAGCTGACACATTTCCCAAAATTACTAAAAGTAAAACAGCTGCAATATCTTCTACTATCAAAATCGTTATGACAGTGTTGAATTCTTTTGTTTTGACTAGTTTAAGATCCCTCAACACTCGAAGAGAAATCGCAGTACTACTGATAGATAGAATTCCTGCTAGATAAAGGGCCTCCAGGTGAGTCCAGCCAAAAGAAAATGCACCAATGTATGCCAAGAAAAACATTATTGAGAGTTCAGACATTCCGACGACAATGGGTTTTATTCCAGCTTTGCGCAGTTTCTGTAAACTGAATTCCAACCCAACAACAAAAAGTAAAATAATAATTCCAAGTTCTGCCAGTAGATTAATCAGTTCTACATCATCAACAATTCCAAGACCATATGGTCCCGCAATCATTCCAATTAAAATAAAACCGATAATTGTAGGAAATTTAATTTTTTTCATTATTCCAGCTCCAATCATTCCTCCGCCTAAGAGTAAAGCCAATAATGCAAGAAAATCAGTTACTTCAACTGTCATAACATCAAATAATTTTTCCAGTTACAGCATCTACTCTAGCAATTGCAACTTTGCTTTTCTGATCATAACATTTTGTCTCATAAATTGGAACAAATATTTCACGAAATTCAGTCACAACATATTCCTCATGATTAATTTTCAAATCGTGTTTAAGGCTTTCTTTGAGTTTATGAAATAGTTTTGAAAAAATTTCATCATCAGTCATTTTGATTCTTCGAATATGTTCTCGATTTACATCAAGTGTCCTTTGAACGTAATTTTCTACTGCATCCGAGTTAGTACTGTAAGAAAAAGCAGTGTCCAATCCATTGTGATCAAGATACATAGAGTCAGTCATGCTTTTAACCGCATTTTCAACCACATTTAGTTCCAAATCTTGTTTGGTAATTCCAACTCCATGTTTCACTTTTTTACCAAATTTCTTCCACACACCAGATTCGTTTAAGATTGGAAATTTTTTAGTTCCAATTGAAACTCCAACAACATCAGGATCCACTTTAATCACGTATGAAACATTTCGATCAAAATCAATTTCATAATGGCCCGAAATGAAAATAAATTGCTCCAAATACAATTGGGGTTGCAGCAAGCACTGAGCGTACACTTCCAGGCTGGCAACAAATGGCTTCCGGGCGGAACGCCGCTTGGAGAACGGGTTGTCTTGCAACTCGGACACCGACTGCAGGGCCTTTGCGAGTTCAGCCTTTGACTCCTGCAACAAGCCTGCGGCTTGATTTTGCAGACGATTCAGCTGTTCTCGAACGTAACCGACCGCTTGCCTCGCGCCGTCGACACGCGCTTTCTCAAGGTCCACCAACGCGAGAATCCACTCCCGAAGTTCCCCCCCCAACTGACAACCGGCCTTGTGTGCGGCAGGCATCGCGTTGTCCCGGAGCGATGTCAGAGAGACTTCGTTCGTCGTCGACAATCCCGCACCGCTGCCGATGATCATGCGCAATCTACGCACGGCAAGGGTGACAGGCGACTCTTGCCCCGACGCCGAATCGTCCAAGGAATCCTGAATCACGTTTTGCATGTACCAAAACGGATCCGATCCCAATTGCTCGCTGATCAAGGCGTGGACGCGGGCGGCAATACCTTCGATGCTCAATTCTAGATCCTCCATGTGTTCCAACGCGACGTCCTTGATGTGATGGTTCGTTGGCCCCGAGGATTACTTGCCTCGTACAGTCGTTCAAAGTCGGACAAGCGGATTTGATCTTCTTCCGTGGCTAAATGGATGCCGACTTTCCATTTGCGGATGAGATACTTGCAGAGCAACTCGGCAAATTGGCCTGGATCTTCGCGAGTGGCCGTGCCAAACGGACAGATTCCTGCGGTGCGTAGTCGTAGGGGTTCCGGGGCAGGCGTTTCTCGCTCGATCCGCCGGCACTCGTCAAACAACAACGTCGCCGGTGTTACACTGCTGAGAAACAGGTACTCGGACACGCGATCGATCGCCTCGGCGTAATGCTCTGACGAGAGATTGCCACCCAGGTCGAACAAATAAGTGCTCTTAAAAGTTGGCCCGGCTTCGCGAAACCCAGCCAACCCACACGTTTGCTCGCCCGGATAGTCACAGTTGGGTTGGCTAAAGTATCGAAGTTCGTCCAGAAAAGCGTAGGCGTTCGCGGGGGCGAAACTACATGACTTCGAGTTGCCGGCCGTCGAATTCGACAGAATCGCACAAACCTCATCGTCTGAGTAGCCGCACTCGGCCAAAATCTGTCGAACGGCGTACCCCAAGTCGATGGTCATCCCGCTGCCCGTACCGCCAGCGATGGACGATACGATAAACACGCGTGGATCGCTCTCCAGGAACTCAAGACCGGATTCGGCCGACGTCGCGGCGACTGATTGTTCGTCCGTGCAAGCCAGAACCGCGGCTCGCAATCGCTCTAAGATTCGCTGCGAGTGGTCTAGTAGCGCCAAGCGTCCGAGCGCCCGTAACCCCTGAGTTCGCAGCGAGCGCGGGACGTTGTAGATCCAGCGGCGGCTGATTGATTCGAGACTGCTAACATTCGTGGTGCGGTAGCCTTGGGTTTGCCGTAGCGGTGTGACTGCATATCCCGGTTGTAGGCAAGGGGAAGCGACTTCATCATGGTGATGATTGAAACCAGACTTCCGATCACCCGCCCGCTTTTTCCCCGAACCAGTTCCGGAATGTCCGGGTTCTTTTTCTGGGGCATGATGCTGCTGCCGGTTGTAAAGGCATCGGAGATCTCGATGAAATTGAATTCCGACGTGGACCAGAGAATCAGCTCCTCTGAAAAACGTGAAAAATGAACCATGCAGATGCTGGCCGACGCCAGGAACTCCATAATGAAATCACGGTCGGAGACCGAATCCATGCTGTTTGCCGAAACCGATGCAAAATCCAGGAGATCGGCCACATGCTGGCGGTTGATGGGATAGGTGGTGCCGGCAAGGGCCGCAGCCCCCAGGGGCATCACGTCAATCCGTTTCCGGCCGTCCTGAAACCGTTCCATATCCCGTGTGAACATCTCATAGTACGCCATAAGATGGTGGGAGAAAAGAACCGGCTGCGCCCGCTGCAGATGGGTGTAACCGGCCATATAAACCCCCAGGTGCTTTCCGGCAAGTTCCACAAGGACTTTTCTCAGCTCCGTCAGGGCGCCGATGATCATGTCGGTCTCTTCCCTCAGGTACATCCGGATATCAAGAGCGACCTGGTCGTTCCTGCTTCGCGCCGTGTGAAGCTTCTTGGCCACATCGCCCACCTCTTTGGTAAGGGCGGTTTCGATGTGCATGTGGATATCCTCCAGGCTGTCGTCATAGACGAAATTGCCCGCGGCAATATCCTTTTTAATTTTTTCAAGCCCTTTGATCAGGACCCGGGCCTCATCATCGGTGATGATGGACTCAGCGGCAAGCATGGTGCAGTGTGCAATGCTCCCCTCGATATCATGACGGTAAAGCCTGCTGTCCACCTGAATGGACGAGGTGAATGCCTCCACCGCCTTGTCTGTACTTTCGGAAAATCTTCCGTCCCACGGTTTCTCTGCCATCAGAAGCCTCCCCTTACTTGCTCATGTTGAGGATTCGAAGTCGCAGAGCGTTCAGGCGGATAAATCCTTCCGCATCTTTCTGGGAATAGACCTCATCCCCTTCGAAGGTTGCATGGGCTTCGCTGTAGAGGGAATCATCGGATTTTCGGCCGAGCACATAGCAGTTCCCTTTGTAAAGCTTGAGACGGACCACACCGTTCACGTTCACCTGGGTCTGGTCGATCATGTCCTGAAGCATTTTCATCTCGGGAGAGAACCAGAAGCCGTTGTAGATCAGCTCGGCATACTTGGGAATCAGCGAATCACGGAGATGGGCCACCTCACGGTCCAGAGTAATGGACTCCATGGCCATATGCGCCTGCCTGAGAACGGTTCCACCGGGAGTCTCGTACACGCCCCGTGACTTCATGCCCACAAAACGGTTTTCGACCAGGTCGATCCGCCCGATGCCGTTTCTGCCGCCCAGGGTGTTGAGCTCCTTCAGCATGACGGCCGGAGACATTTCAACCCCGTTGATCGCAACAGGATCACCCTTCCTGAATGTAATCTCGATCTCTTCGG
Source organism: uncultured Nitrosopumilaceae archaeon (assembly GCA_942490965.1). GTDB lineage: Archaea > Thermoproteota > Nitrososphaeria > Nitrososphaerales > Nitrosopumilaceae > Nitrosopumilus. The sequence continues at coordinate 15,022 of CALNZF010000083.1, forward strand.
GTGTATCGGGTGCATCTTCAGGCCGGATGCTCATGGTGTACATCTCATCGGTGGCAGAAGCCCAGGGATCTTCGAGAACGCCGCCCTCATAGCTGATATGAAGAAGGTTCCGGTCGGTGCTGTAGGGTTTCTTGGGAGTCTGGGGAACTTCAATGCCGTGTTTTCGGGCAAAATCCATCAGGACGGTCCTGGAATTCAAGTCCCACTCCCGCCAGGGAGCCACGATCTTGATGGCAGGGTCGATGGCATAGTAGCCCAGCTCAAAACGGACCTGGTCGTTCCCTTTACCGGTGGCGCCATGACTCACCGCATCGGCACCCTCGATTTTGGCAATCTCCATCTGCCGCTTGGCAATCAGAGGCCGTGCGATGGAGGTTCCCAGAAGGTACTGGCCCTCGTAAATCGCGTTTGCACGGAATGCGGGGAAGACGTAATCCCGTACGAACTCTTCCCTCAGGTCATCCACATACGCCTTGGAAGCACCTGTTTTTCGAGCCTTCTCGTCAAGGCCGTCCAACTCCTCTTCCTGGCCCAAATCGGCTGAAAAGGTAATGACTTCACAGTCGTAGGTTTCAATCAACCATTTCAATATGACAGAAGTATCCAGGCCACCTGAATACGCAAGTACAACTTTTTTTATATCAGACACAATAAACCCCCTAAAACAACTCAATGGTCCAGGTCCGGAGCAGATATCAGGGGCACTGAAAAATATGCCCCATACCCCGTAACCTTTTTATTCATTATAGTTCCGGCGGAATGATTCCGCCGGAAACTTGTATTCCAGCATGCCCCTGGGCGAAGCACCATACAAAATGCCCGGTTACCCCGGCAGCCCGCCCGGAACAACATTAATTCCCGTTGATAAGAACATCCAGGATGGCTTTGTGCATGTGAAGCTTGTTTTCAGCCTGGTCCCAGATGATGGAGGACGGGCCTTCCATCACCTCTTCCGTCACCTCTTCCCCCCTGTGGGCGGGAAGGCAGTGCATAAAGGAGGCATCGGGCTTTGCCGCAGCCATCAATTTTTCGTCCACCTGGTAGTTTTTGAAAACTCCCATCCGTTCGTCCTGCTCACCCTCCTGGCCCA
>CALNZF010000084.1:0-3076 GCA_942490965.1 uncultured Nitrosopumilaceae archaeon
CCGTTGTTCTGCGTCGTAGAACGATTGGTCTGGAAAACACTTCATGTTAGGAATACGTCCTTGGTTTAGCGTGTTTTCCTTGTATCTCGTTGTTTTGAGACATCATTTCAAACCATCAAAAGGATTCCAGGGGCTTTTAGAATTTTACGTTGTAATGTCTTGTGAGTAATGAGTTCGGATCTTTCTGCAACTATGCCAAACTATGCCAAAAATTTCTGATCATACATTAGATGAGAGTACATTGATCTGATGGTCAATATTTTATGGATGATACATTTGAAGAGAAATGATCACATAATAGAGTCATGGGACAGACTTCGGATATAGACATAAGCCCAGAATTTATCGAGTCTGGAAAATTCTACCGTAGAACTAGCAAGAAAAAAGGAGGGCCTGATTCTAACGATGAAAAAATAAAACGACAAAACGAAGTTCACAGATTGCATTTTGAGTACGGATATTCTGCAAGAAAGATTTCCGAGTTGCTAAAAGTTAATAGAAATACGATTAACGGAGACATAGTTTATTGGTATAGAAAAGTCGCATTAGATTATGATTTTTACAATCCTGAGTTATACATTATTGCCAATATTGAAAGACTCGAGGCTCAGCGGACAAGATTACGTGAAAGATTAGACAAGATTCAAAACTTTCAACAAATGCATACAATAGAGAAAATGATTTTGGACATAGATTCTAAAATTATCAACATTCGCATGAAATTAGGGGATTCGTACAAACGAATCCAAAAAGGGAACATAGATTCTATAAACGATCATTTGAAAAGCAAAGGAGACGGTGGCAGGTATTTGAATTTCTTTGATAAAATAGCTGTATCTGCCAAAGCACATGAGAGAATCTCTAAAATCATCAAAGAAGATAAGATAAATTTTGATGGGAATTAATGATAGTAAGACGTGATCAGTGGATACTAATCCATTACCTGAAATTACAATTTTGGAATAAGGCATTCTGTTTGGGAACCATTCTTCTCTTTCTTGCTCGCCTGTAACATCATGTGAGCCGTTTTTTAGAATAATTTTAGAATTTTTGAGACTGATTGAAACTCCGTAACCTCTAAGTAATTTTACGTTGTAATGATTTCTTTTTTTATTTAATGTCAATCCAGAGTCACGTGGATTTCCTTGTAATTAGTGCAGTAAATCCCACTCCAAGAAGTATTGCACCAAATATCATGAAAAAATTCCCAATCTTTTCTGGTTTTGTACCTACATCTGAGGCAAAAAATATTGCAAAGCCAACCATTAAGAATAAAATTCCTAAACAAAGGCAAAAAGTTGAAACGTTTCTTAGTTGTCTATAGGACAATAGTTTCCTTAAACGATCTTAACAAAAAAACTTTACGATAACTACGGCATGTTTCCCCTCACAAATGGGGGGCATTCTATTTTTAGAGATTGTCTGTAATCTGTTTTGTAAATTCAGTAGTACTCTTATCCCCACCAATATCTTTGGTCTTGACACCAGTTTTTACCAAATTAAAAATGGTAGACTCTAATTTTGCCCCAACTTCAATACATTTAGAATCATTGTGTTTGTTACCCAACCAATCAAGCATCATCTTGATTGACAACAAAAAGGATGATGGATTTGCAATATTTTGTCCTGCAATATCAAATGCAGCACCATGAACCGGTTCAAACAATGCAAAATTATCTCCAATATTAGCAGCTGGGGCCATACCCAATCCCCCAACCACTTGTGAGGACTCGTCAGATAAGATATCTCCAAACAAGTTAGTAGTCACAACAACATCAAACTTTTGGGGTTGTCGAATTAAATTCATCGCACATGCATCAACATACATTTGTTCAAATGCAATATCAGGATAATCTTCAGATACATCAGTGCATGCTTTTGCAAACAACCCATCAGTTATCCTCATGACATTTGATTTATGGACACATGTTACTTTTTTCATGGAGTTACGCTGTCGGGCAGTTTCAAATGCGTATTTTGCTATTCTTTTTGATGCAAATTCAGAAATAATTCTCAAGGCCACTGCAGAATCACCCAAGCTAAATTCTTTTCCGGTGTAAAGATCCTCTGTATTTTCTCTAACTATCACCATATCAATGTCATCACGCAATGCAGGCATGTGTGGATAAGATTTTGCAGGCCTGATGTTTGCGTACAAATCAAGCATTCGCCTCAACACCACAATTACATCTGCTGCACTCTCACCAACTGGTGCTTTCAGACATGCATCAGATTGTTTTATCGAGTTGACTGTTTCATCAGGAAGTGCTTTTCCGGTTTCAGACAATGCCTTGTCACCAGCAGATAATTTTGCAATATCAAATTTCAAATCAAGTTTATCATGAATAGTAGTTAAAACAGAAATTGCAGATTCAGATAATTCAGGACCTATCCCGTCGCCAGTAATTAAAGAAATTTTGTACATGAGGTAATTTGAAACAGGGTAATTTTAAATCATTAGTTTTGATGTAAAATCCACACATGGTGGGAAATAATTTGATCAAGGCATGATTTTTTTAATGTCATTGATCATTCTTCTCAACACAGAATTAGTTTCAGTGTTTTTATCAACAGGTTTTTTCACGATGTCGTTTTTTGGGAGTTTAATGGTAAACGTTGTAGGATTGTTGTGCGCAGAGATTTTTCCGCCATGTTGTTCGACAATATTCTTACAAATTCCCAAACCCAATCCAGTTCCAGTAGACTTTGTAGTGAATAACGGATCAAAAATTTGAGAGAACTTATCACTGGGAATACCAGGTCCAGAGTCAACTATGGAAATTATCACATTCTCAGGATCAGCCTCAGTTGAAATAGTAATAATTCCTTCATGTTCAATTGACTGTATAGAATTAGTGATTAAATTTGAAAAAACAGATTTCATTTTACTCGAATCGCAATTTAGGGACATTTCATTTTCAGGTAAATTAATTTGAATATCTTTTGGAATCTCAATATTTGAGAGTGTAATTTTAAGCAGAGAATTGATTGAGATTTTTTCCTTATGCATTTTTGAGCCTTTTTGCAAACTCTAAAACATCATCAATGATAGAAAATACGGAATCAATTGAATTTT
>CALNZF010000085.1:0-8950 GCA_942490965.1 uncultured Nitrosopumilaceae archaeon
TGTCTTTAGATGAATCATAATCTTTTGAAGTAAACACTGCTTTGTAGTGATATTTGTCCTGTATTGGAGTTTTCAGACCTTGATCTGACAATCTATCATTTACATAAATTTCCGTTTTTGACTCTTCAACATCTCTAATTTGAAACTTGGAAATGTATAAGAAATGCCCTATCTCGAAATTCGGATTTTCTGTCCATTCGGCATATACTGTACCATCATTAGAGAGTGTGTATATCGCTCTTTGACAATCTTCTGTGATTCCAATATTTGGCTGAACTTCAGCTTTCTGACCATCCATAGTCATTTCAAATGTAAATGATATTTTCCAATCTGTATCAATGTCGTCAATACAAGCATTATGTGGTTGCTGACCTATCATGGGGTTTACTATCAAACTAGTAAGCAATACTGCAATGCCACCTATGATTGCACTTAGTACAAGAAATTTTATTGTCTTGCTTCTTTTGTATGGATCCCCCATTCCAGGATATTTCATCGTGATGACTTTGACCAGATTCCTTAAAGTCCTTTCTCTTATTCATACATAATTTCAATTGTGTCACATTGGTCTTGATGGTCTGCCAAAAAGTAGGTTATTTCATCAGAATCAATTTCTAACCATTCTGATTCTCCTTTGTAGGGAAGATAATCTTCCATGAATACATTCCCTTCTCCTGATATTCTAACTATAATTTTTTCATTTTTTGGTTTTATTGGAAAAGGTAATTTTAGAACTTTTCCTCTTCTTTGATTTTGAATGTTTACTTTGTATTTGTCAGAACGGAATTCTGTTTCTCCAAAAAAATAACTCTGAAAAATATCTAATTTTGTTATTTTAAAACTTAGCATATTTTCATTAATATTTTCTAGAAGATAAACTTGGTTTGTTTTCTTACGGAAACCGTAAAGAAGAATCTAATAAATGAAAAGGAAAAATTGGGTTGTTTAGATTACTTGCCAGGGTCGTGTTGCAAACGTAATAACATAACCAACACCGATAATGATTGATTGATATGCGATGTTTGTATATGGAATTGGTTTGATAATTGGATCTCCTTCAACTACTACTGTTTGACCTGGACCTAGTCCTGGACCAACTTTTGCTACATTGAGTTGTGTGTGTACGTGGTATACACCTGCTTCAAGTGCTTTGGCAGATAGTGAGTAATCGACGACAGCATTACCTGGAATGTCAAAGACGTTTCCTGGTGGGTCTCTTGCCAACATCTCCCATCTGTTACCTGCGTTGGTTGACTCTGTGAAAATGGATAGCCATCCTCTTAGGTCTCTTTCTACTAAACTAACTAAAGTTCCTTGAAGTGTCAAGGTTTCGCCAGTTTGTAGGGATTGTCTGTTGAAGGTTTCATCCTCAATTCTGATGAAACGACTCTGGAGTTGTGCTTGGACACCGTGTGCATCTGCAGTTGGAAGTACGGATTCAACCCAGTTGAAACCTAAAGTTCCTAGTGCAAGTACTACAGCAAGTCCAAATACGAAAATTCTTTTTTCGACCATAGTTATCCCTAAAGTACGGAAATAAAACACAACGTTATATGTTTTACCTTCATAACGAGGATCGACATCTTATTCATTGTTAAGCATTGATGTATAACATCAAAATTGATAAAAAAATGGACTAAATTATGATATTTTAAATGTAAAAATATAAAATATTTGTATTTATTTTTTAATTAATTATAATATATTAGAATAAATTGGTATTATTTGAAACTCTTACTTTATATTCCGAATTAACATGATGGTATGCATGGCACAGATGCCCGCATTAATCCCAAAAGAAGTTGAGATCCAGAGACTAAAGAAAGTCTGGCTCATCGTTATTGCTATGGGTTCTACTGCAGCATCAGTCGAAGTAGACAACTTCGTTGATGGATCTTTACATCAAACCTCTATCAGAGATAGTGCTTTCACACCAGCACACTGGTGGCTATACTCCCACTTCATCACATTACCACTTGGATGGGGAGCAGCAGCAATCTATGATAGAAAAATTCCAGTTCTTAGAGGCCCAAATAATTCAATGAACACTGGATTGAAGATGACCATTCTTGGTTACCTTGCAACCATGTTTACAATTGGTGTCAATGAGATGTGGCATTTCTGGTTTGTAGAAGAAATATTTGCAGTTCCAAACCATTGGATGTTTAACATGGGAGTCGTAGTGGCTTTCATGGGTGCACTAGCATACGTAGTTAGAGTATATGCTCGACTCGTAGAACTTGGTGCAGAAACTCCTGGAGAGAACCCATACGTTGCTGAGATGTACAAGATGGCCTTAGAAGGCAAATTGTACAGCAGAGCAATTCCTTAGAAAAAGTGCATTAGCACATTTTTTATTTTTATTATTTTTTAAATGACGTAGATCGTACAAGTCATATCAATTTAAGAAAGACTTAAAAGAATCTGAATTAGAATAATTCCAGAATGACTCTTCCTAAAGGATTCGGTTCTGGCGGCGCTGGTGGATCATCAAGTGCCGATGTAGAACGAATGATTGGTAGACGCGTTGAAAACATGACTGGTATGATTACTATTTCATATTGGGCAGCATTATTGGCAACTTTTGGTGGTACTGCAGCAGGATACTTCTATTATCCATGGGCATATCCAACAGCAAGTGGTCACTTTGCATTCATCGTACTTGCAATCATTGAGGCAATAGGTTACATCTTCTGTGTTAAAGTCATGGAAGAAGGTTCCAACAAAAACAGTAATGGTATCGTTGGTGGCAGTATTGCTGCTTCTGTAGTATTCGTACTCTTCGTATCATTATACGTTGGTTGGTAATCTAATAAAACACCCTCAGACATTTCTTTTTCATTTTACTTTTCTCAAGTGATACTTGGACATATTTTTTCAATTTTTGGTTTTAATCAAAAATAACGATCTTCATCTCACTCTAAAATTTTATATACTGACCGTTTCTTTGACTTCTTATGGTCTGGTTAAGACGATGTACACACTACTTATTCATAGTAGTAGTTGCAGTTAACTCAACACTGTTAACAATTAATGCAGGAGACTACATCTTCTACACTGACTGGGCTTGGACTTCGTACACGGTATTTTCAATATCGCAAACGTTGATGCTTATTGTAGGTGCTACATACTATCTTACATTTACAGGCGTTCCAGGCACAGCAACGTACTACGCTCTAATTATGACAGTATACACATGGATAGCAAAAGCCGCATGGTTTTCGTTAGGATATCCATATGACTTCATTGTCACTCCAATTTGGCTACCATCAGCAATGCTGTTGGACTTAGTTTATTGGGCAACAAAGAAGAACAAGCACAGCTTGATACTGTTTGGCGGGGTACTAGTAGGAATGTCATTACCATTGTTCAATATGGTAAACCTGATAACGGTAGCAGACCCACTAGAAACGGCATTCAAATATCCAAGACCAACATTGCCACCATACATGACACCGATAGAACCGCAAGTAGGTAAATTCTATAACAGCCCAGTTGCTCTCGGTGCAGGTGCAGGTGCAGTATTGGCATGTACGTTTGCAGCATTAGGTTGTAAACTCAACACTTGGACATACAGATGGATGGCCGCTTGGTCAAAGTGGGACTAAAAACTCCAACCTTTTCCTTTTCATTTTATTATCTATCCCTTAGAGGATTCTCTACACTTCCAAAAATTTGATTAAAAAATACCACACAGCTTGTGATCTTTTATTGTCTATTTTGACAATATGTAATCTTGTGATTATGATATGTGAAGCAGCAATACGGTCAGATTCTAACAATTCCAAAACCCTTTGTAAAATGGGCTGGCGGAAAACGTCAACTAATTCCTATATTGAATGAAAATTTACCTAAATCCTTTGGAACTTATTTTGAACCTTTCTTAGGAGGTGGTGCATTACTTTTCCATATGTTAACAGAACGTAATGGTCAAAAATGTAGTATTTCTGATCTTAATTCTGATCTTGTTTTATCCTATACTACAATTCGAGATAGAACAGACGCATTAATTGCTTCACTAAAAAATCATGAAAAAAACTATCAAAAAGATTCTAAATCGTACTATTACTCTATTAGGGAAAGTACTCCTAGAAGCCAAATTGAAAAAACCTCTCGATTAATTTTCTTGAATAGAACGTGCTTCAATGGATTATACAGAGTTAACAGTAAGGGAAAATTCAATGTCCCGTTGGGTAAATACACAAATCCAAATATTGTAAATGAAGACAATCTTCGTTCTGTAAGTAATATCTTACAATCAAGCAAAGTCCATATACAATGTAGGGATTTTGAGGCAGTCCTCAGAGATGCTAAAAAAGATGATCTAGTATACTTTGATCCTCCGTATCAACCAGTTAGTGATACAGCTAATTTTACCAGTTATACAAACAAGGATTTCACTTTTGACGATCTTAGCAGGTTGGCAGAACTCTGTATGGATTTAGATTCTAAAGGATGCAATGTACTTTTGTCAAATTCCAATTCTAAAGAAGTTGAAGATATGTTTTCGACAAAACCTTGGAAAGTATCTAAAATCAGGGCAAATCGCTCAATTAATTCCAACTCTAAAAAGAGAACTGGTCACTTTGAATTATTGATTAAAAATTATTAGGAGCTTCGAACGGGATCTGAACCCGTGACCTTTACATTACCAATGTAACGCTCTACCAGACTGAGCTACCGAAGCACAAATTCACCCTGTAGAAAATCCTTATAATTCTTGATTCTGGGTAAATTCACTCTAAACTGTTAAATTTCACTCAGATTTTTATCCTTTTGGAGGAGTAATCAAGCCTGGCCAAAGTAAGCACTGTGCTTTTGGACATGCAGGACTTAAGATCAAATATGGGTGATCCTGTCTCTCAGGAGTTCGTGGGTTCAAATCCCACCTCCTCCACTTATCTTGGATTTTTAATTCCTCTAGCATTTAGAACTTCATAAACATCTGGCAATGAGAATACAAATCCAACATGGACACAAGTTTTTTCATCACAGAGCTGACAAAATAATTCTCCTTTTTGAATTGCAACTTCTGCAATTCTATTTTTAATATTGTCTTTAAGAATAACACGATCATCATCAACTGAAATTTTTTCTATCTTTGGAGCATACCTTGCAAATGTTTTGTCCTTTTGCATCATCTCCTCTAACATGTAAGTTACATAACCGGCAAAACTGTTTACCCCTTTCATTGTTAGATCGTCTTTACTCTTTTGATAAACTTCGTGGAATTTATCATAAACAGTTTCTGAAACAGTGATTGATTTGAATCCGGCTTTTGGCAATTTACTTTTCCTTACCGTACAATAAAGTACCCAAGTATATAATGTTTTATTTTAAAGGTGCTGTTTCGTTAGTGGGACATAATTATTCGTGTTTTCCATCGGGGCATGAATTTATTAAAAATTATACAATATTAGATCCAACGATGAGACTCAACTATGTATTTTTTGTTATGGGTATGTCAAAAAAAAGTAATTAGAGATTTAATTAATAATAAAAAATTAAAATTTTCAAGTACATGGAACAATACGGACTAGTAAAATCATTTGAACAACAACTTAAAGAGGAAAAAGAGAAACTATTGGCAGAAGTCAATGAAGCAGTGAAAAGAAAAATGGCTATGATGATGCCCGATTCTGATAATGAACTTTTAAGATAAAAACTAGAATCCAATATACTGCCAAGATTGTAGGATACTTTCTTTGTATTTTTAGTTGGATATGACGAAATTGATAGTTATTCCTTGATTCATAAAGAACCCCAGTTTGAAAATTATTGGAGAGAAACATGGAGAAGAAAACAATGGCAGAACTATTACAAGAAGAACAAGAGAAACTCTTAGCAGAAATCAACGAAAAAATAAAGAAGAAAAAAGCGTTTATGAATCCTGATGAACCTAATACAGGATTTCAGAATTTAACTAATAAATAATATTTTCAAATATTGTAAAAAATACTTCAAATATTATCATTATTTCAAACCCTTTCGATGTTAAAAGTCACGGTTTAGTTGTCTGGTATGACTAGGATCGTTCTTAGTTGCATTTCTTACTATTTCTTCAAGTTTCTTAATGTGAGAATCCCAAAAAATAAGAAATTCCAATTAAGAAAATTATCAATGAATTTGCCAGAATTTCTAATTCATTCATTTATGTCCCGACCTCGAACGATTTTTTTATGTCCTACAGACGACACAGCACCATTTTAAAATAATACTTGTTGATTTTAGATGAAAATTAGTCTTTATAGAATACTATGGTCCAAGAGCATTATGGGAAAAGGCTATTCTACTGAGGAGTTAAGAGAAAATCTAATTTTAATTTTAGATGACGCTGTTTCTGGAATGTCTGGAGTTGAGATTTCTGAAAAAATGGGCGTCAATAGAATTACCATGTCAAAATATCTCAAGGTTTTTGCAGCAGAAGGCTTGCTCCGACAAAAAAATATTGGAAATGTTACTTTGTGGTTTTTAGAACCTGGACAAGAATCATTCAACTTTCCTGATGATTATTTCAAAGTGACTCCGCAATATCTTGATTATTTGATTAAGGGTACGGAGGATCAAGTGTACTCACTAATTCGTAATTGTTTACATTCTGGAGGGACAGTGAATCGTTTGGTATTGGAAGTGGTTTTTCCATCTATTGATCATGTTAAGAAATTATATGATGATGGAAAAATTGGAACTTCAGAACAAAACCTCTTGATGAATATCATTTCAAAATCACTTCAAATTTTTAATCAAATTCAAGTTGTCTCTGATCCCAAAAAAAATGTAGTTGTTATGGCAGATGATGCCCATAGCCGATTATATTCTGAAGCTGCCTCGGCAATTTATCATTCTGATGGATGGAATGTTTCTGACTTGGGTGATATGTCATCTGCAATCAATGTGTTATTTGATCTTGATTTTCAAAAATTAATAGGAAAAATCTGGAAACAAAAACCTGGCATTCTGATAATAGTGGTGTTTTCTAAAACTGATGAGGGACTAAACTTTTTTGCTGATTCTATTAATCCCATAAAACAAAAATCTGGAAAACAGATGAAATTGGCACTTTGTGGAAAAGTATCTAAAAAAACTAAAATCACTTCTGATTTAACATCTGATAAAATTGGAGATATTTTACAATGGTCTCAAACGGTATCTCAGAATTTGAAATAATGAAAAATGGGCCCGATGTGATTCGAACACATGACCTTTCGATTATCAGTCGAACGCTCCAGCCAAGCTGAGCTACGAGCCCACGAAGAAATCTCTAGGCTAGACTCATTTAAGTTTAATTTTCTTTCCATTTGATTGAACAGCCAATCGAGGGGTCGAAATCTTTTTCAATTTTATTCCCTGATAACAATTTCTCTATATTGAGAATCATTGTTTTCTCAGTTACCTCGTCATCTGGTTTCATAGCATTATCTATTTTTCCATGAAAAACTAACTGTTTTTGTGCATTAAACAAGAAAGGATCTGGGGTACACATGGCACCATATTTTTTAGCAATTTCTTGTGATTCATCTACCAAATAATCAAATTCAAACCCTTTCTTTTTTGCTGTCTGTTTCATAGCATCAAAACTATCTTCAGGATAATCCGTAGAATCATTACTGTTAATTCCAATCATTGCTATATCTTTTCCACATTTTTTGTATAATTCATTGAGGGCATCTATTTTTGCTTTAACGTATGGACAATGATTGCACATGAAAATTATCAAAATTCCTTTGTAACCACTATAGTCATTTAATGAATGCATTTTGTCATCAATACCCGTTAATTCAAAATCTGGTGCAATATCTCCTGTTTTTAGTTTGATTTGTGATTCTAAAAGCACCATATTGAAACAATCGTGTTTTCAAATAAAATTCTTGCCAAGAAGACAACAATTAAAATCCACACTTTATTCATTCATCTTGTGGGCCGGTAGTATAGCCTGGTAGTATACCCGCCTTGCACGCGGGGGGTCACGGATTCAAATTCCGTCCGGTCCACTTTTACTTCTCCCGATCAATGATGAAATTCAGACTACAGGATGGATTTAAATAGGATAAGTTTTGGTTTTATTTTATGACAAGTGCATCAGACGCATGGCCGGTATTCATACCACTTATTGTTGGTTTAGCTCCAGGTTTAATTTACTGGTTAGCAATTACCGCAAAGAGAAAATAAATTTTATATCTATTTTAATTTCTTTTTATTCTTCTAACTCAGTGTAAACTGGGTTTAACGTTGTTACCTTTCTTGTTCACTATTTGATATGTTACACGAAATTAATCTCTAATCTTAAGGAAAATTATGATAAAGGTTGTTCTATGCACTTTTTTGATATTACTTTTAATTCCGTTTAATCAGGGTTTTTCTCAAGTAACAGATAATGCTCCTACACTTAATGTGTCTCTAAGCAATCAATCTCCGTATGTATATCAAGATTCAGAAGGCCATACTGTAGTAGTTGGATTAGTTGAAAATAACAATTCTTTGACTCCTATATCTAATGTCAAAATTCAAGTGACTTTCTATGATGATACTGATCCTACTCCTTTAGAAGTTGTACAAGGTTCAACTACTCTTGAAGTAATCGCCCCTAATGGCAAGTCAACTTATTCTATACGTTCTCAATCTCCAAACCCAACAATATCTGAGGCTTCTGTTTCTCTATTGGGATTTGATTCCTCTGTAGAAAAACAAAAAGGACTCACAGTGTATTCTACTGATGTATTTTTAGATACTTCATTTAGATTCTCAGGAGTTTTACAAAACGGAGGTGCCCCAAGTTCTAATACTAACGTCTATCTTGCATTTTATGATGGCTTTGAGCCTCCCCGAATTCTTAGTGTATCTACAATAGAACTGGGTGATGTAGATCTAAACACTGATGTCTCTTTTGAGTTAGATGAATTAATTGATTCCAAATCTGTAGGATTCTTCTTATTTGCAGAATCAAGTGTTT
>CALNZF010000086.1:0-5794 GCA_942490965.1 uncultured Nitrosopumilaceae archaeon
GTTCCAATTGCCAATACACAGTCAGCTTCTGACATCATTTTGTTTGCCTCCGCATGTCCGTGCATTCCAATTGGACCCAAGGACAAAGGATGATTTTCAGGGAATGCACCCTTGCCTTTGAAAGTGGTAACCACAGGAAGCATAAGAGTTTCAGCAATAGATTGTAATTCAGCAAATGCTGATGAGATAATTGTTCCACCACCAGCTAAAATGATTGGTTTTTCAGCATGAAGTAACATATCAATTGCTTTTTCAACATTAACAATATCAGGATCTGCCCAAGGATGATATCCTCTAATTTTAAATTCATCTGGGAAATTCATCTCTGCCTCATTTTGTTGCACATCTTTTGGAATGTCAATTAACACAGGTCCTGGCCTTCCAGACTCTGCAATGAAAAATCCTTTCTTTACAACTTCTGGAATTTCACCAGCTGTTCTTGGTTGAAAAGCATATTTGACAACAGGGTTCGCCATTCCAATGATATCACTTTCTTGAAATGCATCTTTGCCAATCATGGCAACAGGTACTTGTCCAGTTACTGCAATCATTGGTGAAGAATCAGCTTGCGCGGTTGCAATTCCAGTCAAAATGTTAGTAGCACCAGGCCCAGATGTTGCAAAACAAACCCCAGGCTTTCTACTAACTCTACCAAAACCATCAGCCATATGAGCTGCGGATTGCTCATGTCTTGCCAAAATATGTCTAATATCACATCGAGCAAACTCATCATACATTGGAAGATTTGCACCTCCCGGTAATCCAAATACTTGTTTGACGCCTTCTTTTTCCATAGCCGTCATCAAGGCCTTTGCACCAGTCATAGTTTCCATTTTATTCATCAAATTTCTCTCCATAATTTTAAGTTAGTAAATTTTTGGTATACTATAGTAGAATAACATACAATTCTTTGCCAAATATTTCAGTTAATTTTGTGCTCATATTGAAATCATAAAAATAATCAATGAATAATTAATAAAGATTCTCTGAAAAATAATCGTTATTTTATGTTATTTGATACAGAAGACTTAAACTGATATTTTCTATATTTGGAATGGACTGTTTTGAGTGATAATGAAGAAATCATCAAAGTCATAGAAACATTTTTGAAGCAGGAATGACAAAGGACTTTACATCACTTAGAGATATTCATCTTAATGATTCTAAATTTTCAAGTTTTAGTGATTTACCACCATATGATCTTAAAGATTATCAAACCACAATAGAATTAGAAGAATTAAGATTTGTAAGTATTTCAGATTATGACTATGAAATTAAAAATCCAAAGATTAGTTTATTTGGAGATACCGCAGTTGTAGCTTTGGAATTAATTCAAAAAGGAATGTTAGTAGATAACAAGGCATTCACTGGAGAACATATTGTAATTGATGGAAGAGCAACATTTGTATTAGTAAAACAACCAACATGGAAAATTGCACATATTCATCTATCAAAAATTAATGGTTGAGTTTTTTTGATTTGTTAGCAAGATTAGGATTGTGTGGTTTGTTTTGATTAGGGTTGTTTGGTTTGTTTGATTTCTTTTGATTAGGGTTGTCTGGTTTGTTTTGATTAGGGTTTGTTTTGTTTGGTTTGTTTTGATTAGGTTTGTTGTTTGGTTTGTTTGATTTCTTTTGATTAGGGTTGTTTGGTTTCTTTTTTGGCTCCTCGCTAACTAATTTTTGATATAGTTTGAAAGCTTGCTCAACATTTTGATTGTTATGAACAATTGCACGTACTGCTCTAATCATAGAAACTGGATGTTCAGATTGCCAAATGTTTCGGCCCATGTCAACACCTACGGCTCCACCTTTGATTGCATTGTATGTTAATTGTAATGCATCACGCTCAGGGATCTTCTTTCCACCTGCAACGATGATTGGAACAGGACATGATTGAACAACTTTTTCAAAATTATCGCAGTAGTAAGTTTTGACAATGTGTGCTCCTTGCTCAGCAGCTACTCGACATGCTAATGAAAGATATCGAGCATCCTTACCAAGTTCTTTTCCAACTGCAGTAACTGCCAATACAGGCAATCCATATTTTTCGGCTTCACTGACTAGTTTTCCAAGATTTACAATGGTTTGATATTCATATTTTGAACCAACAAAAATAGACATTGCAAGTGCACTAGCATTTAGTCTAATTGCATCTTCAATGGATACTGTAATATCTTCCTGAGATAAATCCTCACCAATAATACTTGAACCTCCAGAGACTCGTAACACCATAGGAGTATCAGTGGTTGCAGGAACTGATGATCTTTGAACACCTCTTGTGACCATTAAAGAGTCACAATATTTCAAAAGTGGCGCAATTACTTTTTTTGGGTTCTCTAATTTTTCAGTTGGACCAAGAAAGTATCCATGGTCTACTGCCAGCATCAGTGCACGGTTATTTTGGGGTTTAATTATACTAGAAATTCGATTTTGTAATCCCCAATCCATATTTCTTCGATTTTGAAAGAATGAAAATCCCTTCTTAAGCCTTTCTCATTTTGTAATGATTATCTTCATTGCATTTTCACCAGTACGTGCATGATCAAATGCTTTCTGAGTATCAGAAATAGAGTAAGTGTGAGTGATTAATTGTTTAACATCAATTTGAGATGACTCAATTAGATGTAGTGCTTCTTTAGTATCTGAATCAGATGCAGCATAACTTGTAACTAGAGTAATCTCTTTGGAGTAAATTACACTCATATCCAAATCTAATTTTGCACCCTTTGATGGAACACCAAACATCATCACAGTGCCACCTTTTCGAACCATATCTATTGCATCCTCTAGTGCTTTGAGGCTACTTGTAGCGACTATCGCAACATCCACTCCCCGTCCATCAGTGCCATCCAAAATCTTTTGTTTTCTATCATCGTTTGTAGAATTAATCGAATCAGTAATGTTGAATTTTTTTGCAAAATCTAATCTAAAATCATTGACGTCAAAACAGAAAATTTTTGAGAATTTTTTAGCAAGAGCCAACATCACATGCATCATCCCAGTAGGACCCACTCCAAAGATTGCAGTCGAATCACCTTCACGGTAAGGAAATTTAGTCCATGCTCTAACACAACATGCCAAGGGTTCAATCATTGCAGCTTCCTCATAACTAAGAGAATCAGAAATTTTCAAGACACCGCCATGAGAAACATTCCATGCAGGAACAACATATTCCTCAGACAACCCACAAGGTGAAAGATTTGTTTCATAATATTTTTGACACATTGTTTCATTTCCATGATTACACAAATGACAATCATAGCATGGAACATGATGATGTGTAAACACTCTATCATTTTTTTTGAATTCAGTTACATCTGGGCCAACATCTAAAACAATTCCAGAAGGTTCATGACCTAAACGCATTGATGGTTGACCATATTGGCCAAATACTTTTTCCAAGTCAGAGCCACAAATGCCACATGCCTGCATTTGCACTAAAATATCACCAGACCCCAACTGAGGTTTTTCTGTTTCATCTACAGAGATTACGGATGGTTCTTTAACAGATGCAGTCTTCATAGTAAAACATTAGAATTAGATCATACACCGAGAATTTTCTTTAACATAACTCTATAATCAATCTCAGTTTTTTCACTACCAGTTGCAGGCAATGCAAACACAAGGGTTGATTTTTCAGATCGTAATGCAGTTAATTCATCATCAATAGATTCTGTAATATCATCACTAACTAAAATTAGACCAACATCAGAATCATTAGTTAATGTCTTAATTTCATTAAGAGCTTTTTGAGGATCTTCAGATATTTTTCCTGGGATTCCAGCCAATTGGAAACTAGTTACAAAGGATTTGCTACCAACAGTAAAGATTTTCACAGTTGAGATTTTTGTCCGTTCTAATTTAACCCTTTTTGGACGGATAAGATCAGGAAAGGTTGATTTAGTTTGAAAAACTAGTGAATTCATGGCAGAAATTGATACTCAAAAAGAGGTCTATCTGTTCCTGCACGGAAGGATGGATCTTAACGAAAAAGCAACAAATGCACTTACTGCAAAAGGATTTGCAGCAGATAAAGTCATCATGGCATTACCAACCAAAGTTGGAAAAGTAGGCGATTACATGGCAATGTTATGGATGCCTCCAAACCCAGATCACATCAAGATTCAACAAATTACCAAAGTTGAAGAAGTAAAACCAGAAGGAATGGTCGGTCTATGGAAAGGAGTTTCAAAAGACGATATCGACACTATACCATTAGAGTAGGTCTAGCTAAATCCAGCACTAAACTCATTACCTTTTTCTAAAACACCGCTAGAATCAGTATTTTTCAATTTTCTATAAAGTAATGCTTCATAAACCATCTGCAACGCATCCTCATCATTAAGATCACAATCTTCTTTGATGTGATTTTTGTATTTTTCTAATTTAGCAACATCTTGCTCATCTGGTGAAAGATCATCATGAACCATAAGATTTGCAATTTTTTCTATTTCAGAATTTTGTTGGTCGTCATCCATAATATTAGAAAGAATTTCTAGTTATTAATAAGTTCGAATAACTAATAGTTACAAATCAGAAACTAATCCTCTAAGAAAATCAGAAAATTCATCATCAGAAAAAATTATTTCTTCAACTTTATTCTGACTCCTAGCAAGATGTGCAGATTCAAGATGGTAGCAAGTCATCCTCCCATTTAATTTACCAAAATAGAATCCAAGACAAGAACAGTAGTTACTATCAGGATCAATCCAATGCTCTTCACCTTTTCCAACTACAGTCCAAATTTTACGATGTGTGGGTTCAAAAATATGTAATTTTACACGTTTTTCAGAAACGATTGATTGCAGTCGATCTGAATCTTTGTTCATAACGGTTTAATCAGATATCTACAGTATAACTTTGATGTTACAAACAAGAATCATTCCATCAAAACCTGTTCTGATTTTAGAAGGAGAAAAAAAGAACCTCATAGTTACAGATATCCACATAGGGTTTGAAAGCAGCATGGCATCAAATGAAATTTTCATAGGTAAAAATTCAACAATCAATGAATCAATTCAAGAATTATCAGACATCATAGATTTAGAAAAACCAGATTCTGTAATTTTATTAGGAGACATTAAATCCAGTATCAAAAACATAGCAAGAAATGAATGGGATGAAGTTCCTTTATTTTTTAAAAAGATTAGAGAAAAATGCGATGTAATATTAATTCCAGGAAATCATGATGCAAACATTCAGAGACTAGTTCCAGATAACATCACAATGATCAGTTCAACAGGAATGGTTGAAGAAAATGTTTTGTTAACACATGGACATACCATGCCTTCGGAAAACTTTTCACACATAGATAAAATAATCATGGGGCATTTGCATCCAGTTTTTTTCCAAGAAAATTCCATAATGAATGGTCAAAGAGTATGGGTATCAATAAAGACAGACAAGGAAAACATCTTTCCAAACAAAACAGGTGAAATTGAAATAACCATAATTCCATCATTTAACAAATACTTTTACGCAACACACAGAAAACAATACAAAAAATCTATTTCTCCAATAATCAATAAGATAAATAAAATATCCAAAGCAAAAATAATTACACTGGATGGGACAATTATTGGAAATGAATCAAACATCAACCAAGTGATTTAGTCAATTTTTGTTACTAGTGTTCCCTTCATAGCACAATTTGGACATCGTTGAGATTTTGCCCATGTTTTGATAGATTCAGAATATGTAACGCGCGTTTCATAAAAATAGCCACAATTTTGACACAGTACATTAGACGAATAACTATTCTTATTCCAATCATCGTTAGGGTCACGAGTAAA